>NZ_JBFAKV010000023.1:0-182816 GCF_040655895.1 Streptomyces sp. NPDC050264 | reverse complement strand
CCGAGCTGCAGCAGGTCGCATCGGGCCTCGGTATCAGGGGCACCGCGCGGATGCGGGCCGGGTTGACGAACCCCCACCGCTGCGCCACGGACGACACAGAGGGTATGCCGCGCCCGCCGCGGGCCAGTTCACGGGCGCACTCCTCCAGCCGACGGCGCTGGACCAGCCGGCCGACGGTGATGCCCTCGTCCTCGAAGAGCCGGTGGAGGTAGCGCACGGAGATGTGGTGGGCCTTCGCGATGTCCTCCGGTGACATGGCCGGATCCGCCAGGTGCCGGTCGATGTGGTCGCGAATGCGCACCACCAGGTGGCTGCGCGAGCTGTCCGCCTCGGCCCGCGCGTTCCGGGCGTTCTCCACCACCAGGACGGCGAAGAGATCGACGAGGCTGGAGGCCAGTCGGCCCGCGACCGCCGGGGAGTACGCGTCAGCGGAGTCGACCAGCGTGGTCAGGACGGGTTTCAGGACCGCCCCGCAGCCGTGGCCGGTGCCGATCGCGGTGCCGGTGACGCGGCGCAGATCCTCGTCGGGGACGCCCAGCGCGCGGCGTGGCACGTGGACGCGCCGGGTGGCGAACCGCTCGGGGTGGTCCAGGAAGTACGGACGTGCGGTGTCGTACGCGAAGAGGTCGCCCGGGCCCACGTCGGCCCGACGGCCGTCCTGGGTCAGGACGGTCCGGCCCGACACCTGGGCGCCGATCACCACGAACTGGTCGGCGGAGCGCGCGATGTGCGACGCCGTCCGACTGACCCGGTGCGCGTCCGCCTCCACGGCGCAGACACGGAGGAATCCCACCTGCGCGGTGGTGATCCGGCCGGTGAACGGGCCGTCGCCGCCGCGTGTGACGGCCACGGGCGCCAGGGCCCTGGTCATTGCGGTGCGCCAGCAGTCGAGCTGCTCGCTCTCGGACACCGCGTCAGTGGTCAGCACCGGGTTCATCCGGCTCTCCTCTCCGTGCACACCCATGGCGGAGAACTCGGATCCGCAGCGCACATGGATCCGGGCCGGGAGTCGGTGCCTGGTCCTGCGCGGATGTCCCGGCGGCAACGTCGACGCCCGGTTTCTCCGCCATGTCCAGACAATCAGTGCACTATGCCGTTCTCCAGGCAGAAAACAGGCAGAAAGTCGTGCCGGTGGTCCGGCCCCGCGCGGTGCGCCGAGGGAACGGGCCCGTGCGCGCAGAGCAAAGACCGGACGCTTCGGCCGGGGCTACTGTTCCTGAGACGTCTCGGCGAGATGGCGCCGGGCGTCGGTCACGGCCTGCGGAGCGGCGTCGGGGCCGAGGGCGAGACAGCGGGTGAAGGCCTCGCGGGCTTGAGCCGCCTGCCCGGCGGAGAGCAGGAGGAGGCCGAGACGGACGAGTTCGCTGCTCTCCTGTGTGGTGTTCCCGGCGTCGCGCCAGAGGTCCGCCGCGATGCGGCGGTGCTCGACGGCGTCCTCCCACTTCTCCAGCTGGGCGAGGCTGTGCGCCATGCCGGAGTGCAGCCCGGACCGCACGAAGTCCGCGATGTGGGAGGCGATGCGATCTCCCACCCGGTCCAGGAAGGCGAGCGTGCCCCGGAAGGACTCCAGGGCCGCTTCGGCACGGCCGGCCTCCGACAGGGTCAGGGCGTGTCCGTGCTGGGAGTTGAGGCTGCCGTGCAGATCACCGGCGGCTTCGAAGAGACGCCCGGCCCGCTCCATGTGCTCGACGGCCGACGCGTACTCCTCCAGCTTGCGCAGCGCCCAGGAGCTGTAGAAGTGGGCCCAGGCCTCCTGGGTGATGTCGCCCGCGCGCCTGGCGGCGGCCAGCGCCTCGGCGGACCGGTCGAGGCTTTCCTGGAAGTGGCCCTCGCACAGGAGGAGGGCCCAGGCGTGATAGTTGAGCTGTGTCGCTTCGAGGAGCGGGTCGTCCAGGGCCCGTGTGGCTCGTACCGCGGTGCCGAAGACCTCGGGCCAGTGCCCCCAGAAGATCCAGTGGTCGGAGAACCAGTGCAGTGCCTCGGCCACCTCCACCACCCGGGCGTGCTCGCCGACCGCCGCGGCCGCGCGCAGGGCGGCCAGCCAGTTGTCGCCCTCGGCCTTGAGCCACTGAAGGGCCTTGTCGGCGGAGGACAGGTCGACCGACCCCTGCCAGTCCGCCGAAGGCGCACCGTGGCCGGGTTCGAACCAGCGGCCCGCCACCACGGTCGTCTCCAGCAGCCAGCGGTACAGGTCCGCGCGGGCCCGGTGGACGTCCTCGGTGTCCTCCTCGGCCGCCAACCGCGTCCGGGCGAAGAGGCACACCAGGTCGTGCAGGCGGTAGCGGTCCTGGTCGCTGCCCAGCAGTCCGACCTCCACCAGCTCTTCCAGGGTGTCCTCCGCGTCGTACAGCCGCTGGCCGGTCAGCCGGGCGGCGGCAGGAGCGCTGGTGTCCGCCCCCGGGACGAGGGAGAGGCGCCGGAACAGGCGGGCGGCCGTCGGCGTGAGCTGGCGGTAGGACAGCTCGAAGGCGGCGGCGACGCGGAGGTCACCGGCGGCCAGCGCGTCGAGCCGCCGCTCGTCCAGGGCCAGACGGTCGGCGAGGCGGCGCAGTGACCAGCCGGTGCGTGTGGCCAGCCAGTTGCCCGCCACCCGCAGTGCCAGCGGGAGATGGCCGCAGCGGTACGCGACTTCGCCGAGGGCCGCCGGATCGGCCGCGGCGCGCTCCGCTCCGACCAGTGTGGTCAGGAACGCGGCGGCTTCGTCGGGGCTCAGCTCACCCAGCGGGAGTCGGTGCACGCTCTCGAGGCCCGTGAGCATGCGCCGGCTCGTCACGACGACCATCCCCGCACCGGCGCCCGGCAGCAGTGGGCGCACCTGGGCCTCGTCGCGGGCGTTGTCCAGGACCAGCAGCATCCGCCGGTCGGCCAGCATCTGCCGGTACAGACCGGGGTGCCCCTGCGGTCCGGCCTTCGCGAGGTCCCGGTCGGCCACCTGGAACGCCTTGAGCACACTGAGCATGAGCTCGGCGGGGCCGGGTGGCTCGTCGTCCATGCCACGCAGGTCGAGCACCAACTGCCCGTCCGGAAAACGCTCCGCGAGCGTGCGGGCGGCGTGCAGCGCCAGCGTGGTCTTGCCGGTGCCGGGCGGCCCGGAGACCGCGACCGTCACCGGGTGGGCGGCCGGGCCCCGCGCTCCGCCGTCCTCGTCGGAAGCGGTCGGGGCGGCGGCCCGCACCGCGAGCGCGACGAGTTGCGCGAGCTCGCGCTCCCGGCCGACGAAGTCGTCGATGCCGCGGGGGAAGGTCCGCACCCCGGCCGGGTTGTAGCCCCCGCCGCGGCCGCTGCGGGCGACGGCCAGCAGCCGCTCCCGCTCCGCCTCGTTCAGCCCGAGTCCGTCCGCGAGGGCTGCCACCGTGCGCCGCTGCGGAGCGGCCCGCCGCCCCCGTTCCAGATCCCCGATGCCTCGTACGCTGACCCCCGACGCCTCCGCCAGTCCCTCCATGGTCAGCGACGCCGCGAGCCGCAGCTCCCGCAACGCAGCCCCGAACGCCCCGCGCTCACCGCTCACCTGCCCGCTCCTTCCCAGCACGCCCCTGCCGCCCCCCGGCGTGACCTCTCAGATCTTATGAGAGGTCTGAGGCGCCCCGGTCCAGTGCGGGCGACCGTTGCCTACCGCCTCTGACCTGCACGCTCCTCCCTTCGCCGCAGGCGCCGCCACCGCTTCACGCCAGCAGCCGCAATACGGCCTTCTCGATGGCACCCTGGGTCGCCGGATGACCGAACGTGGCGCCGTCGCCCAGCTCGTCGAGGGCATCGGCGATCGTGCGGCCCTGGTCGAAGAGTTCGATGATCCGCGGGTTGATGTACGAGGCCCGACACACCGCGGGTGTGTTGCCCAGATACTCGCTGACCTCGCGGACGGCCCGGGTGACAGCGCCTTTGCGTGCGGTACGGGACTCTTTGGCGACCCGGACGGACACGGCGAGGGCGACTGCCGCGAGGACGGTGGCGTGCCAGGTGCGGAAATCCTTCGCGGTGATGTCGTTGCCCGCGCGGTCGCGCAGGTAGTCGTTGAGTTCGGCGGCGTCGAGCTCGTGCCAGACCCCGCCCTCCCAGTAGGCGAACAGACGCCGGCTGTCGCCGCCCCGGCGCAGCAGGGCGCGCAGAACCTTGCAGGCGGGCGGATCGACGAACGCGCGGCTCTGCGTCTTGGAGTACTTCGCCGGATAGGTGAGAGAAACCTCTCCCGCCCGGCAGGAGGCGTGTTCTTTCAGCAGGGTGGTCAGCCCGTACGTGCCGTTGTCCCGCCGGTAGGACTCGTTGCCGATGCGGAAGAAGCCGAGGTCGAGCAGGCGGACGGCGCAGGCGAGCACACGTTCACGGCAGAGACCGCGGCGGCCGAGGTCCTCCGTCACCTGCGCGCGCACGTCGGGGAGCGCACGGGCGACCTCCAGCACGTGGTCGTGCTTCGCGAGCTCCCGCCGCTCGCGGAACCGTGGGTGATACAGGTACTGGCGCCTGCCCGCGGCGTCGGTGCCGACGGCCTGCACGTGCCCGTTGGGCCACGGGCAGATCCAGACGTCCTGCCAGGCCGGGGGAATGACGAGCCCCCGCAGGCGCTCCTTCTCCGCGAGGCCGGTGATGGGACGGCCCGAGGCATCCTCGTAGCGAAATCCACGTCCCGAACGGACTCGGGCGATTCCGGGTCCGTCGATGTGGCTCGTCCTCAGCCGCCGCGTCTCGTGCATGTTCCGTCAGGAGCCGGGGTGCGCGGCGTCTTTGAGCCTCCATCCATGGCCGGTGCACCCCTCGGGCGGAGGCGGGAAGCGGTGGCCGCGTACGTCGGTGCTGTAGCCGTGATGCCGCTGGCAGTCGCACTCGTAGATCCCCGATTCGGGGACGATCTCGCCGGGGCGATGTACCTGTTCTTGGTTGTCATTCATAGGCCCGGTGTAAGGCCGAGCCTGCCCTTTGCGCGACCTGGGTGCGCCGGACGGGGCCCTGCCCAAGGTCAGCCCCTGCCCAATGCCGTCGAAACCTCTTCGAAAGCCAGACGCCACTGTGAGCCCTCATCCGTGAACGGAAGAGGGTTCGAACTCGGTGATCTCGGCGCGGAGTGCGTCGACGCGATGTTCCCTGCCCTCGCCGCTGCCTTCCAGTGACCGTCCCCGTGTCCGGAGCGAGCGCGAGCGTGGGGTCGGCGAACATGCCGAGCGCGCGCCGCGGTGCGGTCGTCCAGCTGGTTGTGCCGGGTGCGGTTACGGGGGACGTGGACGACACCCGGCAGCCCGAAGGCGGCGCACGCCTCGGCCGGGGACACGACGAATCTCATGCTGAGGTCTTTGCGTTCTGGAGGCCGACGATGGTCTGCAGGCCGCCGCCGGCTCGAAGCGGGAACCGAGTGCGTGCTTGCGCGGTCCTCGTGACCGCGCAAGCACGCCTCATGCGCCGGTGACTCCGTCGATGCCCTCGCGGATGAGGTCGGCATGGCCGTTGTGACGTGCGTACTCCTCGATCATGTGCACCATGATCCAGCGCAGGGAGACGCCCGGATCGCCAACCTGGCCCGCTTCCTGTTCGGACAGACTGCCGGAGTCGTCCAGCGAGGCGTCAGCGATCAGCTCACGGCCTCGGTCGACCTCCGCTTGCCAGGCCGCCATGGCCTCGTCGATTCCTCGTTCCGGCCGGAGCGCGAAACCATCGGCGCCGCTCTCCGCGAATACTGGCGATACCTGCTGATCCGCGAATATGCGCTGGAACCAGTTGCGTTCCACTTCAGCCAGGTGTTGGACGAGACCGAGCAGCGTCATCGAAGACGGCGATACCGCGGCGAGTCGTAATTGATCATCTCTGAGCCCCGAACACTTCAGGGCGAGAGTTTCACGGTGAAAGTCCAGCCAGGCTTCCAGCATGGCGCGCTCGTCGGCGTGCGCGGGCGGGACAGGCCGTCCATCCGGGGTCGTGTTCATCGGCACACTATGGCAGCGGTGGGCCGTCGAGCGGTCAGACCGCAGGGTCGCAAGCACCTACTCGACAGAGGGCCGGAGGAAGACGCGCAGGGCGGGCGCGATGGCGCGGGCCAGGTCCTCGGCGGTCTGGAGGGCGCCGTCGATCGCAGTCGTGGCCAGTTGCCCATTGGGGAGGGTGTCAACAACCCTTGTGGCAAGAGCGGTTGGGTGACGCGGGTCGGTCCCAGGGAAGACGAGGGTCGGCGTCGTGATCGTGGAGAGTTCGTCGACGTTCCGGAAGGAACGGTCATGGCCGATGGCTGCCGCGGCCACGATGCTGGCGGGGGTCGACCGGGGTATGGCGTCGCGCACCATGGCCCCGACGACGGGCGGAAAATCGGCGAGGACGGGCTCCCAGCCGGCCTCGATTCCGTCGGCTGCAACACGGGCGGCGAAAGCGTCGAGGAAGCGGATCTCGGCTTCCTTCGCCTCGTCGTCCTCGATGTCCTCGACCCCGATCAGAACGGCGGCCCGGACTCGCTCCGGATGAGCCGCCGCGGTCCGGAGCGTGATCGTGGAACCCAGACCCGCGCCGGCAAGTACGGCTCCGGAGAGCCCGAGACGGTCAAGGAGCCGGACTGTGTCGTCCGTGTACTGGGACCAGGAATAGCGGGCCGGGTCCGTGCAGACCGAACGTCCATAACCTCGTAGGTCGGGAAGTACGACCAGGCAGCGGTCGGCCAGTCGTTCGGCCAGGGGGAGCATGCTCCTGTGATCGGGGCCGCCTGCATGCATCAGGACGAGTGGCCGGCCTTCTCCCATGGTGGTGGCGTACAGGACGCAGTCGTCTGCCGCCCGGTAACTGATCTCCGTCATGCGCCGAACCTAGGCCGGGCACGACAGCGGCCGGTACATAAAAACCGCCCACTCATAGAGCGCTCCCGCCAGCCGCCAGTTCCCGGGCACCACCCGTCCCGGTCGACGACCGGGACGGCGCACCGAGCGCCCGGCATGGTGGGACAAGCCCGTGAGTGTGGATGCCGCTCCCCGGTCAACCGGCGCACCGCGCGAGGGCGTTACCGCCCAGTGCGCCGGTCTCTTCCCCGGGGACGCCGGGGCACATGCGTCGGATCTAGCCGCCGGTCGTGCCGTCGAGCAGCTCTCGCAGGATGTCCAGGTGGCCGTTGTGGCGGGCCGTCTCCTCGGTGAGGTGCAGGAGAATCCAGCGGAGGTCGACATGGAGACCGTCGCGGACGGATCGCTCGGCCCGGTCGTCCAGGCCGTTCCCGGCAACCAGTTCGCGGTAGCGGGCGCTCTGTTCGGCGTATTCGCCGAGCAACTGGGCGAGCGGGAAATCGACGGCGATGCGCATCTCGCGATCGGGGTCGTCATCGGTCCAGGGACCCTGGTCCTCCTCGCCGAGGAAGACCACCTGGAACCAGTAGTACTCGACCCAGCGGAGGTGATTGAGCACTCCGCTCATGGTCATCAGCGGTGAGCCCGGCAGGATCGCCTTGCGGGCGTTCTCCGCGGAGACGCCGTCACACTTGGCGCGGGCGGTGTCACGTGCGTAGTCGAGAAACGTGGTGAGCTGGGCGCGCTCGTCCCACGTGGGCGGTGTGTCGTCGATTCTGGTCATCGTGCGAAGCGTCCCCGATCACCGCGACCGATGTCGAGGAATTCAAGGGCGTGGCCCGAGTTGCTCCACCGTTGCAGCAACGACGCAAGCCTTCATGTCGGCCACCCCGTCATGGAGCGCCTCGTGCAGGCCCTACTGCGGCGGCGTCGGAGTCGCGTCAGTGGGCCGGGCTGACTGATGGGAGCGTGGTCGGGCCTGTTCTTCGGCGGCGTCAAGTGCGGGCGCGAGTGCGGCGAGCGCGGTACGGAGCAGGCCGGGCAGTGAGCCGGACGGTATGACGAGCCCGGCGGCTCCGTGGTGTGCGGCGGGAGCTTGGAGCCACTGCTGGAGCGCGATGCGGACGGCGGCGGCCAGGCTCGCCGCGAGGACGCGGGCGGTGGGGGTGCCGGTGTCGCCGAGGCGCTGGCCGATCGCGGTGGTGAGGGGGTGCTCGATCGCTGTGGCGGCGTCGAGGAACGTGTCGCGGAGTGCGGGACTTGTGGTGATCAGCAGGAGTTGGTCGTGGTCGCGCGGTTCCGTGTACTGCTCCAGGATCGCTTCGGTCAAGGCGTCGGCGAGGCGGACGTGTCCGGGCGTAGCTGCCACCGCCGCGGCGACTCGGGATTCCCGTTCGGCGGTGACGGCGGCGACGATCGCCTGTTCGCGACTGGAGAAGTAGTTGTTGTAGGTCCTCGGCGAGACCCCGGCCGCCTCCGCGATGTCGTCGACGCGGACATGGTCCGGCCCACGTTCAAGAGCCAGCCGCAGTGCCGCCTCACGCAGTGCCACTCGCGTGGCCTGCTTCTTCTCTTCGCGCAGTCCGGTCCGCCTTGTCGTCACTCCCGCAGTCTCCCAGCCCAAGTGCGTGCACGCAAACTTGCGGGCACGCATTATTTGCCTCTATGTTCGAGCCTCCGACAGAAAGGTCAGACGCATGCGAGCCAAAGGCATCTGCTACGACACCGGCTTCGTCCGCAACGGCAGCAACTCTCGGGAGCACTTCGATCCCGATCTGGTCGAGAAGGAGCTGACCATCATTCGCGATGATCTCCACTGCAACGCCGTTCACATCACCGGAGGCGACCCGGAGCGCCTGGAGGTCACCGCTCGCTGCGCCGCCCGGCTCGGACTGGAGATCTGGTTCTCGCCATACCCGTTGGACCTGACGGCCGACGAGATCCTCACACTGCTCGTCGACTGCGCGGAGCGTGCCGAGCGACTCCGTACGCAGGGGGCCGAGGTCGTGTTCATCACGGGCGCTGAGCTGAGCGTCATGAACCATGGGTTCCTCGAAGGCGGCAGCACCGATGAGCGACTCGCCTGGCTGCTGGGCGACCCGGCCCGTCGGCCCGAGCGATTCGCCGCGGTCGGCAATCGCCTCAACGCTTTTCTCCGTGAAGCCGTCGCGGCGGTCCGCGAACGCTTTCACGGCAAGGTCTCCTACGCGGCTATCCAGTTCGAAGCAGTCGACTGGGACCTGTTCGACTTCACCACCTTCGAACTCATCCGGTCCGCGGAGGTGGCCGACCGATTCCGAGACGCCGTGCGCAGCCTCGTCGCACAGCCCAAACCGGTCGCCATCACCGGCTTCGGCACCGCCACCTGGCGCGGCGCAGGAGACGTCGCACCTCGCAGCATGGAAATCCTCGAAACCGACGCGGTCACCGGCGCTCCGCTGCGCTTGACCGGACTGTACGAGCGCGACGAGGCCGGCCAAGCGGCCTACCTGCGCGAGCTGTTGGAAATCTTCGACAGCGAGGGCGTCGACAGCGCCTTCGTCTTCCTCTTCGCGCTCTACAACCTGCCCCACCGCCCCGACGGAGATCCCCGGGACGACCTCGACCTCGCCAGCCTCGGCATCGTCAAGGTCCTCGAAGACCGCCGCGGCGACACCTACCCCGACCTGCCCTGGGAGCCCAAGGCGGCCTTCGCCGCCATCGCCGACCACTACCGCAACGGTTGACGGCGATGTGCGGGGCGGATTCAAGGGCGGTCGCCCGCCGCCATGACGGCCCCGTCCGGTCAGGGACGGGCGAGCAACGGCGCGACGGCGTTGCCGCCGAGCTGTTCGCGCCGCTCCGGGTCGGTGACCCCGAGGCCGGCGGCGGGGGCCAGGGCGAGGACGCCGACCTTTCCCGCGTGGCGGTTGCGCTGGACCAGCCGCGCCGCCTCCGCGGTCTCCGTCAGCGGATACGTCACGGAGAGAGCCGACCGCAGCTGCCCGAGGCTCAACAGCCGGTTGACCTCGGCCTGTTCCTCCAGGTTGGCGCCGTGGCTGCCGATGACCCGCTTGAGGCGCATCCAGAGGTAGCGGTTGTCGAACTCGTGGAGGTAGCCCGTGCTCGACCCGCAGGTGACCACCGTGCCGCCGCGTCTGACCACGAACACCGACACCCCGAACGTGGCACGCCCCACATGCTCGAAGACGATGTGGGGGTCCTCGCCCACCGTGCTCCTGATGAGTCTGCCGAGGCGTTTTCCGACCGCGTTCGGGTCCGCGGGCTCGTTGCCCGTCAGCCCGATCTCCTCGCGGTTGATGACGACATGGCACCCGAGGGCGCGGGCCCGCTCCGCCTTCTCCTCGCTGCTGACCACGCCGACCGCGATGCCGCCGCCACCCCGGACCAGCTGTGAGGCGTAGGCGCCGAGACCGCCGGCGGCACCCCAGATCAGCACGATGTCGCCCTGCTTCATACGGGCGCCCCGGTCGCTGACCAGCATGCGGTACGCCGTGCCCGCGCACAGCGGGTTGGCGGCGGCCTCCTCCCAGGTCAGATGGGCGGGTTTGGGCAGCACCTGACTCGCGCGGGCCACGCAATAGTGCCCGAGGCCGCCGAAGTTCGTCTCGAAACCCCAGGCCAGCTGTCCCGCGCCGAGCATGCCGTCGGCGTGGGTCGCCGGGTCCTCCTCGTCCACGTACGCCGTGGTGATGACGACCTCGTCGCCGACCTTCCAGCGGCGTACCCCGGACCCGGCGCGGACGACGATCCCGGCCGCGTCCGAGCCGAGGGCGTGGAAGGGCTGGTCGTGCCGCGCCGCCCAGCGGTCACTCGAGCCGAAGTGCTTGAGGAACGTGAACGTCGGGATCGGCTCGAACATGGCGGACCACACCGTGTTGTAGTTGATGCCACTGGCCAGCACCGCCACCAGCACCTCGTCCGGGGCCAGTTCGGGCATCGGGACGTCGCCGACGTGGATCGACTTGCGGACGTCCTTGTCCGCGACGCCGGCGAAGCTGCCGACGTCCTCGACCCGCAGGTGCGCCGCGGTGTACTCCGCCGGCACGGGTAACCGCTCCAGTTCCTGCGGGGCGGCGCCGGCGACGACTGCCTGGGCGAGCGGGTCCATGAGGTACTCCCTTGTCTCTGGTGTCTCCGGTGTCTTCGTGCGGCGCCACCGCGGATCGCGAGGCGCGTCCGGCGGAGCACGCACCTGGGGGCGCAGGGGTGGAAGGAGTCCTAAGGGTGCGGTGCGATTCCTTTCGCCAACAAGGGAATCGGGAGTTATTCGCCTCGATCGCCAATCGGGGGCCGAGGGGTCATCACATACGGACAGCGCCGCGGGTCCGTGCCGCGGCGCTGTCAGTTGGGTGAGGACCCGTCCGTTCCAACTGCGCGGCTGATGCGTAGAACCGGAAGCGGCCACCTCCGTAGTGTCCCGCTCACTTGCTCAGCCACCCGTTCCACGAAACTCGCTCACCCGCCCGTTCCACGAAAGGTGACACCTCTGATGGCACAGTCGCAGACGGCCCCGGGGTCCGACGCCGCCTGGGGCGAACGCATGGGCACGTCCGACCGCGTCGTCGTGGGGGTCTTCGTCGGTGTCCCCTTCGTCGCGGTGATCGCGTCCGTCGTGGTCCTCTGGGGATGGGGCGTCACCTGGCACGATCTGGTGATCGGCGCGGTGCTGTACGCGGTCGCCGTGCACGGCATCACCATCGGCTACCACCGCCTCTTCACCCACAAGGCGTTCCGTGCGGCCAGGCCCCTGAAGATCGCGCTCGCCGTGGCCGGTTCGCTCGCCGTCGAGGGCGATCCGATCACCTGGTGCGCCGACCACCGACGTCACCACCAGTTCTCGGACCGGCCGGGCGACCCCCACTCACCGTGGCGGTTCGGCACCTCCGTGCGGGCCCTGCTGAAGGGCATGGCCTGGGCCCACGTGGGCTGGACGTTCAACAACGAGAAGACCAACCAGCGCAGGTACGTGCCCGACCTGCTCGCCGATCCCGATCTGGTCCTGGTGGGCCGCCTGCAGCCGCTGATCGTGCTGTTCTCCTTCGGCGCGCCCGCCGTCGCCGGAGGGTTGTGGGGCGACGGGGCCTGGGACGCGGGCGCCGCCTGGTCGGCGTTCTTCTGGGCCGGGCTGGTGCGCATCGGCCTGCTGCACCACGTCACCTGGTCGATCAACTCGATCTGCCACATGAGCGGTGACCGCCCCTTCCGCTCCCGCGACCGCTCGGGCAACGTCTGGTGGCTGGCGCCCCTCTCCGGCGGCGAGGCGTGGCACAACCTGCATCACGCCGACCCCACGTCCGCGCGCCACGGTGTGCTGCGCGGACAGATCGACTCCAGCGCCCGGCTTATCCGGGTCTTCGAAGCGCTGTCCTGGGCGCGCGATGTCCGCTGGCCCGACGAGCGGCGGCTCGCGGCGAGGGCCGTCGACGCCGACGGCCTCTTTCACGCGCGACGCGGGCGGAGGCCGGTCCGCTGAGCGCGTGACCGGTCTCCGCCACCGCGGCGTCCTGCCCGCGACGTCAGCCGGACAGGCCCAGCCCTGCCGCCAGCGTCGGCCAGGAGGCGGTGAACTCCTTCTGCCAGGACGACCAGGCGTGCGAGCCGCCGCTGTAGTAGTGGACCTGCGCCGGTACGCCCAGCTCGGCGAGGTGGTCGGTGAACCGGTGGGCCTGGTTCCACAGGGTGCCCTCCAGGATCGCGCCCTGCAGATTGCCGAAGTCGCTGCTCGGCACCCCGGAGCCCTGCGAGATGTACAGCCGGGTCCCCGCCAGCCGCGCCGCCTGTGCGTAGGGGTTGTGCTCGTTCCAGATGTTCCGGTTGAGCACGTAACTGCCCCACAGCGTGAGCGGCAGCTCCAACTCCCGGGCGACGATCGCGTTCACCACCGTCGGCATCCCGATCGACGTCGTGTCGAGCACCCCGCTGTACGAGGCGGCGGCCCCGAACGTACCGGGGTGCCGGGCGGCGAACGCCAGCGCTCCGTAGCCGCCGGTCGAGACGCCCGCGACGGCCCGGGTGGAGCCGGCACGGTAGTTCGCCCGCAGGAGCTGCATCACCTCCTCGACCTGGAACGTCTCGTAGTCCCTGGAAGAACCGATGCCGTAGTTCCACCAGCTGGTCGGGATGCCCGTGGACCCCGACGACGGCATCACGGTGATGACGTCCTTGTCGGCGAGGAAACCCTCGACGTCCGTCTCCCGCGTCCAGGACGTGTAGTCGTCGTGCGCTCCCTGGAGCAAGTACAGGACAGGCCAGGTCCGTTCGGGCTGTGCGGCGAAAGCGGCGGGGAGGATGACGCGGACGGGGAGCTGGGCGCCGACCGCCGGTGAGTCGACGGTGAGGTCGACGGTCCGCGCGTCGAGCCACTTCTCCGCGACGATCCTGGCGCCGTCGGCGGCTGTGGCGGTCGCGCTCACGCCGGGCGTGGCGCTCAGGGCGGCGGGCGCGCCGACGAGGCCGCCCGTGGTGAGGAGGGCGGCGGTGGTGAACGCGGCGAGGCCCGCTCGCGAAGTTCTGAAGAGACGGGCCGGGGCGGCGGGACGTGATGACGGTGGTGTCGGTCGGGGCATGGGGCGACTCCTCATCTCGTGATGTCGTGTGTGCTGCGTGGGGTGGCGTCGTACGGCTCCGCCCGAGCGGTGTCGGGGCGGCCGGCTACTCCTGTACACGGGGCGCCCCGTACGCCGTGACGCGTATGGGGCGCCCCGGGGTCATGCGCCGCGCAGGTCCCGCGTGAGCAGCTCCGCGAGCGTGTCGACCACGGGCGGGTCGAGCAGGGCCAGGTGATGACCCGGCAGCGGGGTGACCGTCAGGTCGCCGCAGTGGGCGTTCCAGCCCAGCGACTCGTCGGTGCGCTCGTAGCGGGGATCGCGCACGGTGTGCGGGGCCGGTTCGCTCGCCCGGTACAGGAAGGTCCGGCCGCCGTACGCGCCCGGCACATGGCGTTCACCGCTGCACAGGTCGAGGTACGAGGTGCGCTGGTGTTCCAGGACGGCGGGCGGCAGGTCCACGGTCTGCTCCAGGACCTTGAGGACGAGATCGACCTGTCCGGTGTCGTCAAGGCCGGCGAGTTCCTCGTAGGGGAGCGGCATGGCCGAGCCGTAGGTGCGTTCCACGTGGGCGGCGAAGCCCGCGAACCGGCGTCGGGCCGCCTCGCGCGGGGTGAGGCCGCCGGGCAGGGGCAGCGGCAGCACCGAGTCGATGAGGACGAGCGCGGACACCTGGCCGCGCTCCGACAGCAGCCGGGCCGTCTCCTGGGCGACCACACCGCCGTACGACCAACCGCCCACCAGCCAGGGCCCGTCGGGTTCCACCTCGATGATCCGGCGTGTGAACTCCCGCGCGCGGGCGGTCACGTCGGGGAGTTCCGGCAGCCGGTCGAGACCGTGGACGCGCCGCTGCCCCGCCAGTCGCCGTGCGAGCCGCCCGTACACCTCCGACGATCCGCCCGCCGCGTGCGCGAGGAAGAGCGGTGTGCCGGGCCCCTCGCCGTCGAAGACGCGGAGCCTGCCCGGGACGCCCCTGTCGCCGTCCCGCGGGACCGGCAGGGCGGGCGGGGCAGCGTCGGGCGGCGTGTCCGGAAGGAGCGCGGCGACGCCCCGGAGCGTGCCCTGCCGCAGGAGTACGCCCGCTTCGACCACAGTGGCGAACTCCTGCTCGACGGCGGTCCTGATCCGTACCGCGGTCAGCGAGTCGAGGCCCAGGTCGGTCAGGGCCGTGTCCGGGTCCAGGCGCTCCGGGCTGTAGCCCATCACCCCGGCCACGCAGGCGCGGAGCCGGTCCAGTACGCCGGTACCGGAGGGCTGGACGGCCGCCGCCGTGGTCTCGGCCGGGGCCGGCTCCTCTCCGGCCCAGAAACGCCGGTGACGCCAGCGGGGCGACGGGACGTCGACGACGCGGCCGCCCGGCGGCGGTCCACCGGCTGTCCGCACCCCGTGGACGAGGAGCGACGCCCGGGAGATGTGGAAGGTGAGAGCGTCGTCCGTGTCGCGGCGCAGCGTCTCCAGTACGAGTGCGTCGCCCGCCTCCGCGTGCCGCAGTGTCTCCAGGAGCGGGTGCAACTGGGTTGGATGCGGCGCCACTTCGACGAAAACCCGGTGGCCGTCCTGCGCGGCCGCGGCCACCGCCTGGGCGAACCGCACCGGCCTGCGGAGATTGGCCGCCCAGTAGGCCGTGCCGTGCTCCGCCGGCGCTCGGGGGTCGTCCAGCACCGTCGAGTAGTGCGGGCAGCGGGGCGGAGCGTGCTCCACGGCTCCCACCTCGTCCGCGAACCGGTCGAGCAGCGGATCGACGGCGGGGGAGTGCCCGGCGGCCGTGACCCGCATCGACCGTGCGAAGCCCCCCTCCTCACCGATACGGGCGACGAGCCTGTTCACGTCGTCCGCGCTGCCTGTCACCACGCTCTGGGCGGGGGAGGAGTGCACGGCCACCTGGAGACTGGGGAACTCACGGGCCAGTTCGGCGACGGTGTCGCCCGAGCGGTCCACCACCGCCATCGCGCCGCCCGCGAGCGAAGCCAGCAACCGCGAGCGGACCGCGACGATCCGGGCGCCGGCCGCCGCGTCCAGGGCCCCGGACACGACCGCCGCGGCGATCTCGCCCAGGGAGTGCCCGATCACCGCGGCGGGCTCGAAGCCGTACGAGCGCCACAGCTCGGCGAGCGCCACCTGGAGCCCGTACAGGACGGGCATGACGACCGCGGGGGACGAGAGATCGGCGTCGGGCTCCAGGCCCGCGAGGAGCGAGATCCCTGCCTGGTCCAGCAGGAGCGGCTCCATCCTCTCGACGGCGGCGGCGAACCGCGGTTCGGCGTCGAGGAGCGCGCGGCCCATGCCGGGCCACTGCGAGCCGTAGCCGGAGAACACCCACACCGGGCCGGGCCCGCCGGCGTCCCGGTCGGCGGTGATCAGCCGCGGATGCGGATCCCCGGTGGCGAACCGGGCGAGTGCCGTGGCCAGGTACTTCGGGGAGTCGGCGAGGACCGCGGCCCGGCGCCGGCCGTGGCCGACGCGTCCCGCGAGTGTGCGGGCCACGTCGGCGGGGCGGGCACGGGCGCCCGAGGGACGGGCCAGCCACTGGGCCAACTCACCCGCGTACGAACGCAGCCGGTCGTCGGTGTGCGCGTCCCACAGGATGAGGGACGGCGACCGCCCGGACCGCGCAGGGCGCCGGCTCCGCGCCTTCTTCCGGTGCTCGGTGAGGACGACGTGGGCGTTGGTCCCGCCGAACCCGAACGCCGAGACGCCCGCGGTCGCCGTGCCCGAGTAGCGCGGCCAAGGCTCGGGCTCCGTCACCACGCGCAGGCCGAGCGCCTCCAGGTCGGCGTGCGGACCCGGCGCGGTGAAGTGCAGCTGCGGCGGGATCTCGCCGTGATGCAGCGCGAGTACGGTCTTGATGAACCCGGCGATGCCCGCCGCGGCCTCCAGATGCCCGAGGTTCGTCTTGGCCGAGCCGATGAGCAGCGGCCGGTCGGCGGCGCGCCCCCGGCCCGCACCGAGCGCCGCGCCCAGCGCGCCCGCCTCGATGGGGTCGCCCAGCGCGGTGCCCGTGCCGTGCGCCTCGACATAGTCGACCGTCGTGGGATCGGCGTGCGCCTCGGCCAGTACGGCGCGCTGCGCCTCGGAGTTGGGCGCGGTCAGGCCGTTGGAGCGGCCGTCGGAGTTCACCGCGGATCCTGTGACGACGGCGAGGATCCGGTCGCCGTCCCGCTCGGCGTCCGCGAGCCGCTTCAGGACGACGACGCCGCACCCCTCACCTCGTACGATGCCGTCGGCCGCTCGGTCGAACGCCTTGCACCGGCCGTCCGGGGCGAGCGCCCCGGCCCGTTGGAACCCGTAGGTGATGGACGGGGACAGCAGCAGGTTGACGCCCGCGGCCAGGACGGTGTCGCTCTCGCCCGTGGCGAGGCTGCGCACCCCGTGGTGCACCGCGACCAGCGACGAGGAACAGGCCGTGTCGAGCGCCATGCTGGGCCCGCGCAGATCCAGCATGTACGAGAGGCGGCCCGCCGCGACGCTCAGTGCCGCGCCCGGCGGGGTCCAGGCATCGACGGAACGCGGGTCGGCGGTCGTGAGATGGGCGTACTCGTTGCCGCTGATGCCGACGAAGACGCCGGTGCGGGTCCCGGCGAGCGCGGCGGCGGGGATCGCCGCGTGGTCCAGCGCCTCCCGCGCCACTTCGAGGAGCAGTCGCTGTTGCGGGTCCATCGCGGTGGCCTCGTGGGCGCCGATGCCGAAGAACTCGGCGTCGAACCCGGCCACGTCGTCGAGGAACGCGCCGTGCCGGCTGATGCCTTCGGGCAGGTCGGACTCGGCCGCGAAGCCGGCCCACCGATCCTCGGGCACGGTCCCCACGGCGTCCCGCCCCTCGCCCAGCAGCCGCCAGTAGTCCGCCGCCGATGTGACCCCGCCCGGCAGGCGGCAGCCGATCCCGACGACCGCGACCGGCACGGGCCCGGTGGGCGCTGCCGCCGACGGCGGTGGTGCCGGTGTCTCCTCCTCGCGGAGCACCCGTTCCACGAGGGCGCCGATGGTGGGTGTCTCCCAGAGCAGCGTGGCGGGCAGCCGTCTGTCCACCAGGTCGCCGAGGACGGCGGTGAGCGCGACGGCGTCGCGGGAGGTCAGACCGAGTTCGGCCAGCGGCCGGTCGTCGCGCACGTCGCCCTCGGCCAGGTCGTACCAGGACCGCAACCGCTCGACGACGACCGCCCGCACCTCCTGTGCGCCGGGGCTCACCGGTGGTCCGTCGGTTCGAAGTCACCCTCGATGAAGCGCTGTCGGCTCGCGGCGCGGGAGACCTTGCCGCTGGAGGTGCGCGGAACCGTGCCGGGCGCCACGAGCAGGAGCCGGGACAGGCGCAGACCGTGGCGCGCGGAGACGGCGGCGCGTGCCGCGCGCTCCGTGTCGGCGCGGGCGGCGGGATCGTCGGCGGCGCCCTCGAAGCCGCGGCGGAGCTCCGCGACCACCACGAGGTCGTCCTCGCCCGAGCCGTCCGCGCGCGGTACGCAGAACGCTGCCAGCCGGTCGCGACGCAGTATGCCGACGGCGGACTGCACGGTCTCCTCGACGTCCTGCGGGTAATGGTTGCGGCCGTCCACGATGATCAGGTCCTTGAGTCGGCCGGTGACGATCAGCCTCCCCTCGTGCAGCGCGCCGAGATCGCCGGTGCGCAGCCAGCCGGTCTCCTCGTCCGGGGCCCCGGGGGCGCGCACGTTGAAGACCTCGGCGGACAGGCCCGCCCGCTTCCAGTAGCCGAGGCCGATGTTGGGCCCGCGCACCTGGATCTCGCCGACCTCGCCCGCGGGAAGCGACCGGCCGGTGGCGCGGTCCGCGATGCGCAGCTCCTGGCCGGCGGGCTCGCCACAGGTGCTGAGGCGGACCGCTGTCGGATCGGCGGGGTGGCACGGCGTCACGCGGCCCGCGGTGAGCGCGCCCGCGTCGCAGGACACCGTGAGCGGGGCCGCGGTGTACGCGTCGTTGGTCACGAAGACGGTGGCCTCGGCCAGACCGTAGGACGGGCAGTGCGCCTCCCGCGCGAGCCCGGCTCTCCCGAAGGTCTCGTGGAAACGGTCCACGGTCGCGGGGCGCACCGGCTCACTGCCGTTGATCAGCACCTTGACGCGGTCCAGGCGCAGTTCATCGATCGCGTCGGCATCGTCGTCGGCGGCGGCGCGCGAAGTGCAGTAGTCGTACGCGAAGTTGGGCGCTGCGCTGATCGTCCCGGGGTACGAGCCGAGCAACCGCAGCCAGCGCAGCGGATCCGCCAGGAAGGCGACGGGGTCCATCAGCACGGACGGGAATCCGCCCACGACGGGCGCCGCGACGCTGAGGACGAGCCCCATGTCGTGGAAGAGCGGCAGCCAGCCGACCGTGGTGCTTGCAGTCGTCCGCGCCCCGAACGCGTCGAGGGCCTGCTGCGCGTTGGCGACGACATTCGCGTGGCTGATCATCACCCCGGCCGGGCTGCGGGTGGAGCCCGAGGTGTACTGGAGGTAGGCGATGTCCTGCGGGTCGGGGCGCGGCATGACGGGGGCCGGGACGGGCGGCGTCCCGGCCGGTGCGTCGACGGCGATGACCGGCAGGGCGGGAAGCCCGTGCCCGGCCGTGAACACCTGGACGTCGGGAGCGGTCGCCGTGTCGGTGAGCAGACAGGCGGGCTCGCAGTCGTCGAGCACCCCCGCGAGCCGGCCCTGGTGGCCCGGCAGTTGCGGCCCGAACAGCGGCACGGCGATCACTCCGGCGTACAGGCAGCCGAGGAACGCCGCCGCGTAGTCGAGGCCCTGCGGGAGCAGCAGGGCGGCGCGGTCGCCCGGGCCCGCCGCTTCCGCCAGGCGTGCGGCGACGGCGCGGGCCTGTTGGTCGAGGCCGCGCCAGCCGAGCGTGCGGTGCAGCCCGGGGGAGTCGGCCGCGGGGAAGTCCACGTACGTGAAGGCGCGTTGCTGCGGGCGTTCGGCGGCCCAGTGCCGCAGGTGGTCGGTGAGCAACAGACCTTCGGATGGCTGAGCGGAAGTCATGGGAACTCCAGCTGGTCAGGCGTCGGGAACGGGGGGTGCGCGCCGGGGCGCGGAAAGGGGGACTGCCGACGGGGCATCAGGTTCCGCCGCGATGTGACTCATGAGTAAGACGGGACGCTGACAGTTCGAACCGCGCGAGCTGTCAGTCGAGTGACAAGCGGGGCGCGAGGATTCGGCGCTCAGACAGCAGTGGTGACCGGCCGGCGGCCCCGAGAATCGGATCCCGTCGTACGGACGGCGGGGGAGAGGACCGGGCCGGTGAGTCGCAGAAGGCTGCTCGCACTGCTGGCGCTGCTCGCCCTGGCGGGTTTCATCACGACCCTCGACAACACCGTCATCAACGTCGCCCTGCCGACGGTCCAGCGTGAACTCGGCCTGGACGTGGCCGACTTGGAGTGGGTCGCCAGCAGCTACGTGCTGGCTTTCGGGGCGCTCCTGCTGCCGGGCGGCCGGCTCACCGACCTGGTGGGCCGCCGTCCCGTCCTCGCGGCGGGCCTCGTCGTCTTCGTCGTCGCCTCCGCTGCCGCCGCCCTCGCCGACAGCGGAGGCACGCTCATCGCCGCACGCGCGGTGCAGGGTGTGGGGGCCGCCCTCGTGATCCCCGCCTCCCTCGCCGTCGTCGCCGCCGATCTGCCCGCACGCAGACAGGCGACGGCCGTCGGTCTGTGGACGGCCGCGCTGGCCGTCGCGCTCGCCCTCGGCCCCGTGGTCGGCGGGTTCGTCACCGAACACTGGGGCTGGAGCTGGGTGTTCCTGCTCAACGTCCCCTTCGGTCTGCTCGCCCTGTTGCTGGTACCCGCCGTCCCCGGGGCGCCCGGACACCCACGTCGCCCGTCGGCCTCCCTGCTCGACGTCCCCGGCATCCTGCTGTCGGCACTCGCGCTCTTCCTGCTCACGTACGGACTGGTGCGAGGCGGCGAACACAGTTTCAGCGATGGGCCCGTGGCCCTCTGTCTGGGCCTCGCGGCCGTGGCCGGGGTCGCCTTCCTCGTCGTCGAAACCCGGTCCCGGACGCCGCTGCTGGAACTGAGGCTGCTGCGCGACAGGTCACTGAGCGGCGGCACGGCGGCCCAGGTCCTCTGGGGCATCGGCGTCAACGGCGTCTTCTTCTTCACCGCGCTCTACCTCCAGCGCGTCATCGGCTTCTCGCCCACGAAAGCGGGCCTGGCCTTCCTGCCACTGGCCGGCGCCCTCCTGGCGGTCACACCGTTCGCCGAACGCGCCGGGCGCGCCGTCGGGGTCCACCGCTCGATCGCGGCGGGCCTCGCCCTGGTGGCGGTGGGCCTCGTATACGTGTCGGGGACGGGCCTGCACGCCGGGTACTGGGACATCCAGCCAGGCCTGCTCCTCATCGGCGCCGGCTCCGCGCTCACCACCCCGCTGACGGTGCGTTCCCTCGCCGGCGTGCCCGCCGGGCGCACCGGGATGGCCTCCGGTCTCATCAGCGCGGCCCGCGAGGTGTCCGGGGTGTTCGGCGTCGTCCTCGTCGGCGTGGTCCTCACCCGCACCGAACGCACTGCGCTGCGGGACGGGGTCGCACCGCCCCGCGCCTTCCTGGACGGTTATGACAGCGGGTTGCGCCTGGCCGCCGCATGCGTCCTGGCCGGAGCCGTGGTCACCTGGGCGGCCCTGCGGCGCCCCGGGCGTCACCGGCGGCCGGCACGTCACCGGCGGTCCGCGAACGGCGGGGGAGCGGCGCGCGGGACGGCCGCCGATCGGATCGGGCAGGCTGCGCCGCGCCGCTGAACTCCGTTGCCACGTAATGCACTTGGGACGTACGACCTTCTGCTGACGCTCCCTTGTGTGACACGCACAGTTCCCGGCGGGGCAGGTGTGGTTCCGCTGACTATCCAGCTTCTGTTACCGCTGCGTAACTTCACGGCTACCACAACGGCCCACCGACCTCAGGGAGCACAGGTGCGCAGAGCAGTGAGACTCAGCAGATCAGGAACCGGCCGAGCAAGAGCGCGCAGCGCAGGAGTGATACGCGGCAGGCGGGCGATCGGTCCGCTGCTCGCCGTGGTCCTGGCGGGCGGCGCGCTGGGCATGCCCGCCACGACGGCCGGCGCGGCACCCCGCACCACCGCCGCCTGCGCCGCGAGCGACGCGGACATCTACCGGCCGCCCGCCGCCGCGGCCGGGACCCCGGGCAGCGTCATCGCCTGTCGGGCGACCGACCTGCCGCACGTGCCCGGCTCCATCCCCCTGCACGCGTGGAAGGTGCAGTACAGCTCCAAGGACAACGCGGGCGCCCCGGTCGCCGTGTCCGGCACGATCGCCGTACCCGACGCGGCCTGGAAGGGCGCCGGCAGCAGGCCGGTCGTCGCCTTCAACCCGGGCACGCTCGGGCTCGGGCCGCAGTGCGCCTTCTCCAAGCAACTCTCCGGGGCCTTCCAGGACGAGTACGAGGGCGACAACATCGCCGCGCTCCTCAAGGCCGGTTACGCGGTCGCGGCGACGGACGGCGCCGGCTACCTGGACGGCCAGACCCACCCGTACGTCTCCGGAGCCGACGCGGGACACGCGCTGCTCGACATCGTCCGCGCCGCGCCCGCCGTGCCGGGCACCGGTCTCGCCAAGGCCGCCCCGGTCGGCCTCTGGGGCTACTCCGAAGGCGGTGCGGCCAGCCTCTGGGCCGCACAGCTCGCAAGGTCCTACGCCCCGGAGCTCAACATCGTGGGCGACGCGTCGGGCGGTGTGCCGGGAGACCTGAAGGTGGTCGCCAACGGCCTGAACGGGGGCGCCTTCGCCGGGTTCCTCGCCGACGCGGTGATCGGCCTGGCGGCCTCCCACCCCGCCATGCCCTTCGACGAACTGCTCAACAGCGAGGGCCGGTCCGCCGTCGCCAAGGCCAAGTCGCTCTGCCTGGCCGGCACCGTCGCCGGATTCGTGGGGCAGAAACTGGAGAACTACACCGAGAAAGGGCTGTCGCTCGACCAGATCTACGCGCTCACCGGCACCGACGGCAAGACCTGGGGCCAGGTCATCGACGAGCAGAAACTCGGGACAGGCGTCGGCCGGAAGGGATCGGGCGCCCGCTACGAAGTCGGATTCCCCGTCCTGCAGTACCGCGGCATGCTCGAAGAGGTCATCCCCACCTCGACGGAGGACGCGACCCGCAGGGCGTACTGCAACGCAGGGATCACCACACAATGGAAGCTCTACCCGGGTGACCACCTGCTGACCGACCAGCAGGCCAAGGACGACGTGGTGAAGTGGCTCGGTGACCGCTTCGCCGGACGGCCCGAACTGGGCAGCTGCCTGCTGCCCTGAGAGTCGGTGCCCGGCAGGGAAGAGCCGCCCCGGCCCTTCCCGTTGTCCGCACCGGAGCGCTCGTTGTCACAGAAGTGACAACGAGCGGCTCCCGCTCTGTCCGCCCGCGACGGGGCCTCTCCAGCAATGCGGCGGTATCGTCTCCAGGCCCCTGTCCCCCCGCGCAGAGGGAAGCCCCCATGGTGATCGGATTACAGCCGCCGGCCGGTGACTTATCGGTCAACGGGTCCGCCGAAGCGACCTACGCCGCCTTCAAGGCGTTGCCCTCCGAACTCTCCACTCATCTCCAGCCGTTCGTCTCCGACGTGATCGAGGAGGTGGTGCGGGCCATCCGCACCACGATCGCCGAGTACGCCCGTCCCATGGACGACACGTACATGCATGTCGTGCACCGCGGCGTGAAACAGGCGCTCGTCGGCTTCCTGGACCGGATGGTCAGGCCCGACGCCGACTGGGAGCCCGTCAAGGCGACCTTCCAGAGCATCGGCAGGGGAGAGGCGACCGAAGGACGCAGCCTCGACTCGTTCCAGTCGGCGCTGCGCCTGGGCGCCCGGGTGACCTGGCACCGGGTCAGTGAACTCGTCGAGACGGGACAGCTGCCCAGCAGGGTCCTGGCGACCTTCGGCGAGGCGATGCTGCTGCACCTCGACGAGATGGCCGCGGCGACGACCACCGGGTACACCGAGGCCCGCCTCCACGCGGCGGGCGAACTCCAGCAGCGCAGGGCCCGGTTGATCGACCTGCTCACCGCCAGCCCGCCGGTCGCCGCCGAGGCCATCAGCGACCTCGCCCACACCGCACAGTGGCCCGTGCCGAGGGAACTCGCCATAGCGGTCACCGACCACGGCGGGGAGTCCGGCGCCGGGCGCCCGATCGTGCCGCCGGAATTCCTGGCCCGCTTCGACGTGCAACCGGGCATCGTCGTCATCCCCGACCCCGCGGGGCCCGGACGCGCCCGCGCGGTCGCCGCGGCGCTCCACGGGCTGCGGACGGCTGTCGGACCGACCGTCTCCCTGGACAGCGGCGCGCGGTCCCTGCGCTGGGCGACCGACACGCTGGAGCTGTCGCGGCGCGGCATCGTGCCGGGGACGGGGCTCACCCGTTGCGTGGACCACCTGGCGACCCTGCTCCTCTTCCGGGACGAGGCGTTGGTGGACGCGATCGCGGAGCGGCATCTGCTGCGGCTGGAGGAAGTGCGTTCCCCGCAGCGGGAACGTCTGGCCGAGACCCTGCTCTGCTGGCTGCGCTGCGGCCACAACGCCAGCGAGGTCGCCCACCGCCTGGCCGTCCACCCGCAGACGGTCCGCTACCGCCTGCGTCAGCTCGACGAGGTGTTCGGGGACCGGCTGCACGACCCGGCGACCCAGTTCGAGATGCAACTCGCTCTGCATGCGCGGGAGTTGCGGCGTGCCGCCGTCGCCGGAGCTTGACCCGGCCGAGCGCCGGCACACGAACATCCCGTGCGTCGCCCACCACCGCATCGCCCACCGCTGAGGAGTGGACATGGCAGATTCATCGACGGCGTTGTTGACCGGAGCCTGGGACCTGGTGAGTTTCGAGGTCCGGACAGCTGACGGCCAAGTGGAGCGTCCCTTCGGGGAGTGTCCGACCGGCCTCGGCATCTACACACCGCAGGGCCTCGTCGCCGCCCAGCTCATGGCGGAGCCGGATCTCGCGGCGGCCGATCCCAGAGCGAACGCACAGGCGCCTTTCCCCCGCTTCCTCGCGTACGCGGGCCGCTACCAGATAGATCCGGACTCCCGCACGGTCGAACACCACGTCGAGTGCAGCTTCGACCCCACCTGGGTCGGGCTGGTCCTCCGCCGCAGCTACGACCTGGACGGCGATGTGCTGACCCTCCGCCCGCCCACCCGGGCCGAGGGTCAGCCGGTCCTCGCGTGGCGCAGGCGCGAACCCTTCCTGTAGGCCTGTAGGCGGAGCCCGGAACGACCTCCGGGCCGGACGAGAGATCAGCCGCCGATGCCTGATTCCTGCGCGGCGGTGACGATCGCCGCCGCGTCCTCCGGCAGCAGGAATCCGGCGTTGACGGACGTCTGCGCGGCCGTGCGCACCTTGCCCACGTAGTCGGTGTGGGTCGGGTAGAGCCGGCTGAGCACCGGTTCCGCGGTGGCCGGGAAGAACGGGTCGGACGGGTCGCCGTCGTCGTGCCGGTCCCAGGCGTCGGCGTCGCCGTTCCACGGGTCGCGGGCGCCGTACAGGCCGCAGAAGACGCCACTGTCGGTGGTGTCGCGGGACCCGGTGAGCGTGCGGGTGGGCACCGTGACGTCCGGCAGCCGGACTCCGCCGACGGCCAGGCCGGTGGCCGGGTCACGCAGCACGGTGCTCAGCGTCTGCCCGCTCGGCGGCCGCGCACCACCGCGCGCCCAGCCGGCCAGGTGGCGCAGCGCCGCGTTCATCGCCCAGTGGCCGGGCCCGTCGTTGAAGGGGGCGGAACCCGCGGCGCAGTCGGCCGACGGTGCGGCCGAACCGGCCGACTTCCGCACGGTCGGGTCGCCGAGGTCGTAGGCCCACTGGTCGCCGTGCGCGGTGCCGGCCAGCTCCCAGTGCACGACGCTGTCGGTGTCCGGCTGCCGTGCGGACGCGGCGCCCGGCACGTCGGTCTCGGTCAGTACGACGAGCGTGGGCTGGGCCAGGTCGGTTCTGATCCGGGACGGGTTCGGCATCAGCAGGGTGTCGGCGAGCACGCCGCTGATCGGCGAGGCGATCGCACTGTTGCTGTGCACCATGAAGCCGTCGTAGACCTTGGACACCGGCTGGACGGCGTTGACGTACGTCGTCATGAAGCCCGCCGACTGGGACTCGCCGTCGGCGAGGAGCGTCCGGACCGGGAGCCCGCCGAGCGGATCGGGCCCGTTCGGGGCACGCAGCGCCTGGCCCGCCTGGGAGAAGATGTCGTAGGCGAAGGCGTCACCGGGGTGGACCAGGCTGCCGTACCGGGCCGGGTCCCAGCCCTTCAGGCCCTTGATCTCGCCCAGCCCGCCGTTGACCCCGACGGCCTGCGCCGAGACGCCGACCCAGGCATAGCCCTGGCGCAGCAGCTCGTCCCGCTCGAACCAGTAGTCCGGGGAGAGGTCGAGCTGGCCACTGACGTTGAGCCACTCCACGACCACCGTGCCGTTGAACTTCGCCGGGTCGGCGGGCCGGCGCACCAGCATGCGGCTCTTGTAGGCGGCGGTGCCGGACGCGCGGACGTTCCACCGGCCGTCCGAGGTCCACAGGCCGGACTTGGCGTACGACGTGGCGGTGCCCGAGATGAAGTACTCCTTCTCGGTGTAGCCGAACGAGCCGAGGTCCTCCGCCGCGGCGAGGAACGGGAAACCGTGGCTGCCCGCGGGCGGGACAGTGACCGTGGGACTCGCGGCCACGGCGCCGGCCGCCGCGGCGGGAGCGGTCAGCGGGGTGGCGACCAGAGCGCCACAGAGCAGCGCCCCCAGTGCGGTGGCGGTCATGGACCGCCGTAATAACTGAGCGAGTTTACGCACGAGTTGCCTCCATGAATGCGTGAACCAATGGGCTGAGACCGCAGTTTCGACGGACCGGGACGGTCTGCCATCGGCGAATTCACCGGTGTCCCAGGAGCGGTGACCGGAGACCGGTGACAGCCGCGAGTCGCCGCCATGGCCTTCTCTGCGAAGGCGCGGCTCTGCCCATTCTTCGGTCGGCAACCCGCCGGGTGGGGCAGCGTTTCGGCCGCCCCACCCAGCAGCTTTCACCGCATTTATCGGTGGGGGTGCGTTGTTGCCGACAGTCCCACGGGTCGAGCCGACCGCAGCAGGACGGGACGCAGTCTGCTGTAGCCGCGCACCGACACCGGGCGCAGCACCCTGAGGTCGAACGCTGCCGAGCCCGCCAGCTCACCGGCGAACGCCGTGTCGACCAACACGGTGTCGGGGCGGGCCACCGCGGTGAGCCGCGCCGCGATGTTCACCGCGGCTCCGTATACATCGCCGAAGCGGTTCAGGACCGCGCCGTGGGCCAGCCCCGTCCGCAGTTGCGGCAGGCTCGGTTCGCTCTGCGCGCGGGCGGTCAGTTCCAGTGCGATGGCAGCGGCCGCGGACGCCGACTCGCATACGAAGAGCACCTCGTCGCCGATGGTCTTCACCACCCGGCCCAGGCCCTCGGCGACGACGTCTCCGGTCAGGCTCTCGAACCGGTCGAGTACGCGGACGAGTTCGGCGCTGTCCAGTCCACGAGTCATCCGCGTGTAGCCGACCATGTCGGTGAAGCCGACGGCCAGATGACGGACGTCGGCCCCCTCGCCCGGTGGCCTCGGTGCGCCGCTCACCGTGGCGCCTGCCGCGATATTCCTTCCCGATCCCGATCCCGATCCCGATCCCGATGCCGATGCCGATGCCGATGCCGCGTCCGCATCCGGCCCCGATGTCTCATCCACCCCCGATCCCGGCCCTTGCTCCGGTCCGATGAGCGCGGTCTCCTCCGTCTCGGCGAGCATCCGCCCGGCATGCGCCGCGAGATGCCGGCGCCACACATGCCGCTGCAGCTGCTCCAACTCCGGTAGCAGGACCGCGGCATGGCCCATCAACGCCGCTCCGTCCCCAGGGGCTCCCGGGTCACGGTTCAGCCAGGCCCAGAGAGTGTGCATCTGCCATTCGGCGAGCCGGGACAGATGATGGCCCAAGGCGCGCGCCATCATCGTCTCGCTCTCCTCGGTGATGAGCCCGGCCTCGATGAGCCGTTCCCCCGCCCGCAGCGCTTCGACATCGGCGTCGGTGAACACCCGCGCGTCGTCGTCGACCACCGGAAACCCGAGCGCACGCCAGATCTGCGCCGAGCGCTCGGATTTCACCCCTGACCGCTCAGCGATGTCCCGTCTCGTCCAGGCGCGGCCGCCCCCGAGCAGCATCTCCTCGACGGCCCCGCGCAGTTCGTCGATGCCGGACGGGGCCGTTGTGTCCCGTGTCGGCTCCGCTGCGCTCATGTGGTGTGCACGATCAGCACGTCGAGCCCTGCCTTCCTGGCGATGTCGGCCGGCACCGAGCCGAGGATGCGTCCTGCGAGCGAGCGCAGTCCGCGGTTTCCGACGACGACCAGGTCGGCCGAACACTCCTGGGCGATCCGCACCAGCGCCGCGACCGGCTCGTCCTGCACCGCGACCGACCGAACGTCCACCGCGCCCTCCGCCAGGGCTCTGTCTCTTGCGGTACGCAGAGTGTCCTCGGCGGGCGCCGAGCCCACCACCTGATAAGCCTCGGGACCCAATTGGTCCTGAGCAACGGCGAGTTCGGGCCCCCGCATCGGAAGGTACGCGCAGGCGATCACGAGTTCGGCCTCGCAGGCGGCGGCGAGGCGGGCCGCACTGGTGACCGCGGCGAACGACGACTCGGAGCCGTCCGTACCGACCAGGACAGTCTGATAGCTGGCCAAGGCAATCCCCTTACCAAATAGTAAACTTACTAAGAAGTAAGGTAAAGGTGACCGGATCGCCGGGCAAGGTGTGAGACGTAGGGCGTGAGACGCAAGGCGTGAGTGAACTGCGTTCTGGTGTACCGCGGCCCCCACATTCAGGCCGATTGCCGAACGCGGGGTAATCGGCCAGGTGGCGTCCGACGGATCCCGGCTGTGGCCCGGTTCCGGAGCCCGCGCAGTCGACTTACGCTACTTCCTGCCACTGGTTCAATACTCAAAGTTACTGAAACGCGTGTGTCGCATGTGTGTTTTTGAGGCGGACTCAGCAGACTCGCGACTGCCGAATCCGGCACTTCGACCGAAGCGGAAGGATGCACACCATGCCGATCACCGCGCGCCTGGCCACAGCGATCACCCTCACGGCTACCGCCCTGTTGGGACCGCTGAGCGGTACTGCGCTCCCGTCCACCACCGCCCCGTCCACCACCGCCCCGGCCGCCACCACCCCGTCCACGACCTCCCTGTACGCCCCGTCCGCGCTCGTCCTGACGGTGGCGCACGGCGACTCCGCGGCGAGCGCGGCCCCCGATCGCGCGGTCACTCTGTCCTGCGCTCCCAAGCCTTCGGGGACCCACCCGTCCACCGCGCTCGCCTGTTCTCAAATCGCCGGTGTCGACGGCGACTTCGGCAAGTTGTCGATCGAGGAGGGTGCCGTCTGTACGCGCAAGTACGACCCCGTCACCGTCACCGCGCAGGGCGTCTGGCGAGGCACCCGCGTCGCGTACGAGCGCACCTTCGCCAATGAGTGCGTGAAGAGAACCGAGTCGATGGCCGTCTTCGCGTTCTGACCGAGCCGGATCCAGGGTCGGCGCCGCAGCCACGCGCTACCGCGCCGATCCGCCCGGCCCCGGCAGGCGATCCCTGCCGGGGCCGGGCGCGTAAGTGAGTCGCCGCCGCGCCCGACTGCTGCGCGGCGAATGTGGGGGGACGGGTACCAGCGGCGTCGCGACATTGCCCTGAGGGCACCCCTGGTTCAGCCCTGACGCGCCCCGGAGGGAACCCTGACAACTGCACCGGACGGCATACACCACGCCTAGCGTGGCCTCGACGCCCCGGCCGGGTCTGCACGTTCTCGACACGTCTCTCACGCCCTTTTCGTCAAGGAGGACGCTTGATGCTGTTCAGAGGCAGGCCCCCGGTTCGGAGTGCCACCGTGTGGAGTACGGCCGTGGTCGCGGCGGCCGCCATCGCCACCGTCGCCGGTCTCGCCGTCGCGCCCGATGCGGGGGCGGCCACGGGAAACGTCAGCGCGGTGCGGTGGGCTCCGTGCGACGCGCCGGACGAGCCCGGGGCGGAGTGCGCGACTCTCGAAGTGCCGGTCGACTGGGCACACCCGGACGGGCCGACGTTCGGTCTGGCCGTAGCGCGCCGCAAGGCCACCGACCCCGACGCACGTGTCGGGTCGATGGTGTTCGGCCCCGGTGGGCCCGGCGACTCCGGCGTTGATCGGGTGGTGGGCGGCATCAGCCGGTTCAGTCCCGAGGTCCGCCGCAGGTTCGACATCGTCAGTTTCGACCCGCGTGGTGTGGGCGAGAGCAATCCGGTGACGTGTTCCGGCGACCTGCTCGCCCAACGGCCATCAGCGGAGCTGGCGAACCAAGCGGAATTCGACGCAACTCTCCGCTACAACAGCCGACTTCGCGCCGACTGCCGGGCGCGCACCGGTCCCGTGTCCGATCACCTCGACAGCGCTCAGACGGTCCAGGATCTGGAGGCACTGAGGGCCGCCCTCGGTGAGGGTCAACTGACCTTCCACGGCAGTTCATACGGCACGCTGCTCGGCGCACAGTACGCCGAGACCTATCCGCGCCGGGTCCGCGCGATGGTGCTGGAGAGCGTGATCGATCACAGCGTCTCCAGCACGCGTGCCTTTCTTCAATCCGGGGCGGCCGCGGCGCAGGACTCGTTCGACGAGTTCGTCACGTGGTGTGCCGGCCACTCGAGTTGTGCGCTGCACGGTCGCGACATCCGTACGATCTGGCAGGGGCTGCTGGACCGTGCGCACCGCGGCGAGCTGGAAAATCCCGCCAAGCCGGGAGCCGCACTCTCGCAGGCCGACCTGGTCAACAAGGTTGCCTTGAGACCGTTCTACGGCGCCGACTACGCAAGCCTGGCGACGGCCATCGCCGGGTTGCAGGCGAGCAGCCCGCTCCCCGCCTCTCCCACCTCGGCGTCACCGCTTCCGCCGGCGACCCCCGTCTTCTGCGCGGACTGGCACCTGCCGGTGCGCGACTACCGGGAGTACACCGCACTCGTCGGCGTGATGAACAGGACCGCACCCGACCTGCCACGCCTCCTCCCGATCCAGATGGTGGCGTCCTGCCTGGGCGCCCCGACCACCAACCCCCAGCACCGTCTGACGGCCCGCGGCACCCCGCCGATCCTGCTGTCCAACGCCCTCCACGACCCTGCCACCGGCTACCCGTGGGCGGCCTCCGTGGCTCGGCAACTGGGCCGCAGCGGTGTGCTCCTCACCTACGAGGGACAGGGGCACGGCAGCGTCACCAGCGGCCCCTGCATGGAGCAAGCCGTCAACGACTACCTCATCGACCTGACGGTGCCACCACGCGGCACCCGTTGCCCGGCCACGTCGTCCTGAGGATGCCGACTCCCGGCAGCAGCCCCGCGTGGTGCTGCCGGGAGTCGGCAGCACGCGTGCCGCGTCAGTTCGGCGTGGCCTTGTGCGCGGATCGGACTTTCGCGGATGTGTCACTGACCGCTCAGCGCGTCTTCCGCGCCTTGGCAGAACGGGAACCTTCACCGCGGCTGCCGCGTCGCTGGGCTGCACCCAGTCGGCGGTGTCCCGGCAGGTCGTCGCGATCGAGCGGGCCGCAGGCACGGAGCTGCTGGAGCGGCGATGCGACGGAGCACGGCGCACCGCCGCCGGCCGCGTCGTCATGCGCCGTGCGACGACCGTGTCCGACGAGATCGACGCCACCGCGCGGGAACTGTCCGGTCTGCCGGAGCAGACCGGGACGGTTCGGGTGGGCTGGTTCCCCAACGCCGGCACTGTCCTGCTGCCCCGGGCCCTGGCGGCACTGCGGCGCACGGGCCCCAGCCTTCAGGTGGTCGGCCGGGAGGGCGGCCCCCCGGCACTGGTGCGCGCCCTGCGCGCCGGCAGCCTCGACCTGGCCCTGCTCGCGTCGGCGCCGCCGTTCCGGCCGCCGGACACCGAGGCGCCCCCGCTCGCGCTGCAGATCCTCACCGAGCGCGCACTCTGCCTGGCGGTGCCCGCCACCCGTCCACTCGCCCGCGGCGACTCCGTGGACGGGGCCGACCTGCGCGGGCAGCGCTGGATCTTCCTCGGGTGAGGACCGCCTGACGGGCGTCCGGCCCGGGCTGGACGAGCGGCCCGAGATCGTTCACACCGCCCGGGACCGGCTAGCCGAGCTCTCACCCGTCGCCGCCGGCTGCGGGCTGACCACCGTTCCCGCGGCCCTCACCGCCGCCGCGCGCCCGGGCGTGCGCATTCTCCCGGTCCGTGGCGGCCCCCAGGAGCAGCGGCGCCTGCTCCTGGCCCGGCTTCCCCGCCCGCCCACCGAGCCGGTCACCCGGGTGGCGGCCGCCCTCAGCGCAGCCGTCCTCGATTCCGACACACCCACCCCTGATCCCACTCCGCCATCCTCGTGACGACAGGCTTCCGTCGTGTCGGCGGCCGGGACGCATACCACGAGTGTGGCCGTGACTGCGATGAAGAGAGCAGTGGCGGCAGGTACACACCTGCGGTTGTCCATTGCCTGCAGACGATCTTGACACGCCCGGGACACGACCCGCGAACCGTGGGTCCAGGCGAGCAGGCTCCCAGCTCCGTACGATCCCCGCCGGCCGCCCGACACTCCGTTCCTCGCACCCTGCATCCACCAGCCCCCGACAGGAGCCGAGCCGGTTACGGTACGCGGATGTTGCATCTGCGTTTGATCGTCCCGGCCGAGAAGACGGACGCCGTGGTGTGCCTGATTGAGAGCACAGTCGGCACCACGCACCTGGCGGTGCTGCCGGGCGCGGCCCGTGACCCGGTCGGTGACGTCGTGATGTGCGATGTCGCCCGGGAGGCCGGCGACGAACTCATCGACAAACTAAGGACGTTGGAGATCGACCAGACGGGTTCGATCGCCGTCGAGAACATCGACCTGTCGCTGTCGCTGCGCGCCGAAAAGGCGGAGGAGGCGGCGCCGGGCGAGGGTGCGGACGCTGTGCTGTGGGAACACCTGAGGGACTTCACGCACGAGGAGTCGACGCTCACTGTCACCTATGTGGCGTTCCTCGTCATCGCCACGATGATCGCGGCGTGCGGCGTCGTGCTGGACAACGCCGTTCTGATCGTGGGCGCGATGGCGGTCGGCCCGGAGTTCGGTCCGCTCGCGGGGGTCTGTACGGCTCTGGTGCAGCGGGCCCCGCGGCTTGCGCTGCGCTCACTGATCGCGCTGCTCGTCGGGTTCGCGGCTGCGATGGTGGTGTCGGTGGGCTTCAGCTGTTTCATGGACGCGGTGGGGCTGTTCAGCGAAGGCCAGCTGGAGGGGGAGCGCCCCAACACCGGGTTCGTCTATGCGCCCGACTGGTTCTCCTTCGTGGTCGCCGTGCTCGCGGGCGCGGCCGGCACGCTCTCCCTCACGTCGGCGAAGTCGGGCGCGCTGGTGGGGGTGGCGATCTCGGTGACCACGGTACCGGCGGCGGCGAACGCCGCGGTGGCCCTCAGCTACGGCGACATGACCCAGACCTGGGGCTCCACTCAGCAGCTTCTGCTGAACCTGCTGGGCATCGTCCTGGCCGGTACGTGCACGCTCCTCGCCCAGAAGTTCTTCTGGTCCAAGCAGCGTGAACGAACTGGTAGGAGGTCCCAAGTGCGGTGACCCGCTGGTGACTTCATAACGTCAGCCGGGCGAAGGGCGGGGCGCTACAGCCCCTCGCCGTCGGCCGCGATGCTGCTCATGAGGCGGTTCGGATGCGAACGCATCACGGCGACCAGGTCGAAGGAGCGCCCAGCGGCCAGCCACTGCAGCCGTAGTCCCGCGTCGAGCGCGGCGCACTCCCGGGCGATGTTTTCGTGGTCGAGCCCCGCCTTGAGTTCACCCGACTTCGCGCCGGCGCCGAGCCGGTCCGCGAGTTCGCGTACGCCTTTCTCCTGCCATTGCGAGAAGAAGTCGTGCGCGGGGTGGTCGGGAGCGGTGGCCTCGGCGCCCACCATGACAGCGAGTTCCAGGATCCCCGGCATGTTCAGCGACTCGGCGGTGTCATCCAGGTGGCATCGGAAGGCGTCCCGTACCGAGTCGGAAACGCGGACCCATTGCTCGTCGAGCTGCTCGTGCCAGTACTGCACCACCGCCGGCCCCGACCGCCTGGGCCAGATCCTCACCCTGCTCGACACCGTGCCCACCATCGTCGCCCTCCACCTCGAACGGCCCGCCGTCATCTCCGAGACCGCCGATCGCTGCGCAGCCCTGCTCGCCGCCTACGGCGCCGGCGATCGGGCACTGCTCGACGTCCTGTTCGGCCGGTCCGCACCCGAGGGCACGCTGCCCTTCCAAAGAACGCCGAGCAGACCCTGACCGACCGGGAGTACTACCCCCAGGCAATCGAACAGGCTGTACGCCACGCCTGGCAGACCACCGGCGACATATTGGTTCGCCTCCAGGACCTCCAGGACCTACGAGGCTCCGCCCTGGCCGGCACTGCCGATCGGGCCGACGCTGACCGGGGAGCCGGCACCATCGGTGACGGGCAGCGTGGAGCCGCCCGGCCACTCCAGGGAGAACGACTTTGTCTCGCCGGGCGGGGTCACGACCAGACCCGTGACACGGACACCGGAACCGCCCGAGTCGTTCATCGGGTAGCTGATGTTGAAGAACACCGACTTCCCGTCCTTCAGGATCATCCGCTCGGCCGGCTGACCGGCGCGCTTGGCGGACAGCGGGCCCTCACTGGTCGTCAGGTCGACGCCCGCGAACCCGGACAGCGCGCAGTCCCGGCCACCGCCGTTCTTCATCTCCACCGCGACAGAGCCTTCGGCGTCACCGTCGATGGTGCTGTCCGACGCCGAGATGTCCAGATCGTCGGTACGGCACTTGCCGACCTCGCCGCCCTGCTCCGAGCCGCTCCCGGCCGCCGTACCCTGCCCGCCCGAACTCTTCCCCGCCGAGTCCTTCCCACCACCCTGCTCCGAACCATCTGAGCCCGAACCACCCGAGTTCGAACCGCCGTTGTCGGAGGCGCCGCCCGACGAAGACGCGCTGGACGCGGCCGAGGGTTCGCCCTGCCCCGTGACGTCATCGCCGTTGCAGGCCGTGAGCGAGAAGCCGGCGGCCACGGTCAGGGCCGCGGCGGCAAGGCGCAGGGTGCGGCGACGGTTTCCACGGACGGTGGTGTTGGAGCGCATGTCGGGTCCCCCGGTAGGTAGTGGATGTCGTTCCCTCCTCGGGAACGACACCGACTCTGGTCGAGGCCGCTAATGCCCAATTGCCGTCCGGCTAACGTCCGCCTAACGGAGGTCAGCCGCACCCGCGCAAGTCGCGTAGGCATACCACTTGCAGTTGAGACACCTACCGCTGCGATCCGATCGGGGACGCGAACCGGGACTGCGTATGTGTACCCCGCGCCTGGAACTCCGACTGCTCAGAACCTGAATTCAAACCCAGGTTTGCAGGCCGCAGAGGCAGTGGCTGTACTTGGAAGTGGCGGCGACCGGGCCAAAGTCGGCGGCCCGAACTTGACTCCTGCCCCTCTGTTCGCACGCGGCGGCAGTGGCAGGGCCGGTGACCTTGGGACCTGAGGTTCAGATACAGGTTCTCAGCGAGGACGGAGGACATCCGCGAGCCGGGCCGCATGCCCTACGCCGTGATGAGGTTGTCGGTCTGCAGACCCTCGCGGCGAACGACTTCGCAGTTCTCCGCCAGGTGAACACTGCTTCCTCGCTCGGTAGCCGCTTTCCGGCAGGGGATCGGGTACCGAGCCGCTGATAGAGGGCGTTACTGGTGGGGTTGTCCGGGTCCGTGAACAGGACCACGTCTGTCGCGCCGGCGGCCAGCGCAGCACGGCCCGCTTCGACCGTCATGGCGCCCGCGTATCCGCGGCCCCGCAGCTGAGCGGGGGTGTAGACCGGGTCTACAACGTGAAGTGTCGGTCGCCGAAACGTGAGTCGGCCCAGGGACCGGAGTCGATCAGGTCGATCGAGAGCTGCTCGCCCACATCGACGCAGAACTCACGGCGCCGGCCCACGAGTTGCTCGTGATGTGACCCGCCCGCGCTGCGGCCCCGGCCTTCCGGGCGGGGCTGCGGTGGGATGAGCGTGCCGAGACGGTAAAGATGAGTCCGCCAGACCGGTACTGCCACCGCGCCCGTGTGCCGCTGCCATGTGCGCGTGCAAGGAAGTCGTCGACGTCGTCGGTGAACTGCCAGTCATCCAGGAGCATGGTTCATGATCCCGGATGCGTTCGGGTTGCTGAAGGCGCACCCACTGGAGTTACTGGTGATCTCGCTGTCATGTCGCCCGACGGTCGACGATATTCCCAGCTCACAGGCTCCGTCGCCGCGAGACTTAGGCCGTTTCTGATGGCTCTTGGTCGGGTGTAGGACTGATCGTCGGCGCAACGCGAGTCACCTCGTGATGAGCCGACTGCCCCTCCGAGCACGCCAGTGACAGGCATCTGACGGTTCCAAGAGCCGTCAGAAACGCCCTAGTGGTCTCTGCGCAAGAAGCGGGGGTGATCCGGGCCTGCCGGCTCGATGCGGCGGGGCTGGACGCGCTCATAGGCCATGGTGGTCCGCCGTGCATAGTTCCGCAGTTCCCGCAGCAGGACCGGGTCCAGCGCATCAAGTTCCAGGAAATCGCCTCTACGGCGTATGAAGTGCAGCTACTGGCTACCTTGCTTGGGATTGTGCTTAGTGTCGCTGGCTATGGATACACGAACGAAGGGTCCGTTGCTCGGTGCGGGGCTGGTGCTGGGCGCGGCTGTGCTGTGGGGCACGGTCGGACCCGCTCAGGTGCTGGCGTCCAGCCCCATGATGCCGACGGCCCTGGGAGGCTGGCGGCTGGTCGTGGGCGGGCTGATCCTGGGGATGTTCACCGTCCGCCGGAGCACCGTGCGGGCCCTGACCACGGGCACGGTGGTGCGCCCTCTGCTGGTCTGCGCAGTGTCCACGGGCGTCTTCCAGGCAGCCCTCCTGTCCTCGGTGGCGCGGACCGGAGCGGCCCTGGCCACGGTGGTCGCCCTGGGCGTGGCCCCGGCGGCGATCGGCCTGTGTGCCCGGTGGGTCACCGGCGAACGGATGACAGCCGTTTGGTTGGCCGGCACCGCCGCGGCCGTCGCCGGCTGCGCCCTGTTGCTGGCGCCGGGGAGTGAGGGTGTGGACGCGTGGGGCCTGCTCCTGGCTGTGGCCGCAGGGATTTGCTACGGCCTGTACACCGTTTTTGCCAAGAAGCTGGCTGCGGTCGCTCCCGCTGCCCAGCTGCCCGGGCTCGCCGCGCTCTCCTTGCTCGCAGGAGCCCTGCCCCTGGCACCCTGGATGGTCAACAGCGACGTTCCCGTGCGGCAGGGCGCCACCTTCCCCCTGATTGTCTGGCTGGGCGTGGCGACCACCGCCCTCGCTTACTGGTTGTTCACCACAGGCCTCACCAAGGTGCGCGCGGTCACGGCCGGAACCCTCAGCCTCGCCGAGCCCCTGGCCGCTGCACTGATCGGCGTGCTCCTGCTCCACGAGCACCTCTCGCCGGTGGCATGGGCCGGCGGCGCACTGATGCTGACCGGAATGGTCACCATGTGCCTGCCGCCGCGGTTCTTCCCCCGCTCCGCACGGGTCCCGGGGATTCCCCGCGGCAGGCGCATCACCGCCGCCGAGACCATCGAACCTCTCGCATCCAACGAACGAAGTTCAGAACCGGCACCGACGGCATGATGTGGCGCGAATCGTCACCGTGCGTGCGGCCGAGGGCAACTACGTTGCTGCGTAAGATCAGTTGGTTGCGGCGGATGATCCGTTTCCCTGCGTCGGTTCCCTGGTCTGTGAGGCGCGCGTTGAGGTAGGTCTTCACGGTCTGCGAGAGCCCGGCGCGCGGCCGGACAACTCGGCGCCTCTCGCCCTCGCCCCTGAACGGCTGCCAGGGCCGCGCGAGGCCCCATCACGGGATCAGATGGTGAGGACGAGCTTGCCCTGGAGGTGGCCGGCGTCCAGCAGCCGATGCGCGTCGGCGACGCGCTCGAACGGGAATGTCTCCTGTACGTGGACCCGGAGCCTGCCCTGTTCGACGAGTGCGACGAGACCTCGCAGGGCGACCGGATCGGGGTCGACCGCGATGCCGCTGAAGCGCATGCCGGCCGCCTCGTACTTGGCGACGAGTTCCGGATCGTCCTCGGCGACCGCCGTCACCAGGTGACCGCCCGGGCGGAGCACTGCGAGCGACCGCTCGACGGTGTCGCCGCCGATCGTGTCGAGCACGAGGTCGATGTCGCGGACCGCCTCGGTGAAGTCGACCGCCGTGTAGTCGATCACCTCATCGGCGCCGAACCCCTCGACGAACTTCCGCTTGCTCCCGCCGGCGGTGGCGATCACGTGCGCGCCGAGCGCTTTCGCGATCTGGATCGCGACGTGGCCGACCCCGCCACCACCACCGTGGATCAGAACGCGATCGCCCTCGCTCACACCGCCGAGGTCGACGAGGCCCTGCCACGCCGTCAGACCGACGACCGGCAGCGCCGACGCCTCGACGTGCGAGAGCGACGCCGGCTTGCGCACCAGATGCAAGGCCGGCGCCGACACGACCTCGGCGTACGCGTTCGCCGCCCGCGGGAACAGCGGCATTCCGAACACCTCGTCGCCGGGCCTGAACCGCCACGTTCCCGGCGCCTCTTCGACCACGCCGCTGATGTCCCAGCCGAGGACGAACGGCGGCCGGCCGATCAACGGGAACTCGCCGGCGCGCAGCCGTGCCTCCAGCGGGTTCAGCCCGATCGCCTTGACGCGGACGAGGACCTCGGTCGGGAGGGGCTGGGGCTCGGGTGCGTCCACGATGGTGAGGACCTCGGGACCGCCGAGCGTCCGCTGGGTGATGATTCGCATGACTCTCCTGGCGTTGGAAGGGGGGGGAGAGAACCCAGGCTAGGTTTCCGATAGGAACCGGCAGGTACCTTAGGGGCCATGAGCGGTTTCGGTCCCGGTGATCCCTTTCTCGCCGACTGTCCGGCGCGTCTGGCGGTCGAGCTGATCGCCGACAAGTGGACGGCGGTCGTGCTCTACGGCCTCAGCAAGGGCCCGGTGCGCCACGGCGAGCTGATCGAGCTGATCGGCGGCATCTCACGCAAGATGCTCACCCAGACGCTCCGACGGCTCGAGGCCCACGGACTCATCCGCCGCCACGCCTACGCCGAGGTGCCGCCCCGCGTCGAGTACGAGCTCACTCCGCTCGGGGCGACGCTGATCGATCCGATCCACATGCTGACCGAGTGGGCGAGGGCGAACGGCGAGGCGGTGCTCGACGCGCTCGACGGCGGGCCCGAGCCGGTCGCCCAGAGCGACTGAGCTCGTTCTGTGTTTCTGATGCGGGCCCACGCCGATCATTCGTAGCGGCTGTGTCAGTGTCACCGTCCGCGGAAGCCGTTTCGCGACGACTCCAGTTTCGTCGAGAAGTGATGTCAGTGGGCGCGCGGCCGACAATGCCGTAGCTCGGGGACCGGCCTGCCGGTCACCAGTTCGTCTGCGATGAGCCGTCCGACGGTGGGCGCCAGGGCGATCGCTGAGTGCATGACGGCGACGTAGACGGATCGATCGTTTGTCACGTATCCGATGACGGGTCCGTGCGCGGGCATCGGGCGTCTGCCGGTGCGGTAGCCCAGCAAGCGGCACTGGTCGCTTCTTTGGAAGGCCGCCTTCAGGTGTTGGAGCGCATCTTGCACAGCCTGCTCACACGCTGCTGCTGTGTCTGCAACATGCGGCACGACCAGCAAGAGGTGGCCATCCCGAACTTCTCGGACCTCGAAATCGGGGCTGGCCACGATCGTCTTCACCAGACCAGGCGGCGCTGTGACCTGCGCGAGGGTGGCCGGGGAGGCGGCAATGGGCAGGTCGGCCGACAGCGGTTCGCAGAGCTTGGGGACGTTGGTTCCAGCAGTGAGCACGACGGTGGCGGCGGTGTGGAGCCCGGTCGGCGACAGCACTCCCTCGACGCGTCCGTTGGTCACCTTCAAGGAGGTAACGGCGGTGTTGTGGAGCACAGTTGCTCCATGGGCGCAGGCGGCTGCCACGAGTGCGCGGGCCAAGGCCGTTGGGTCGACGCCCGCGTCGCTCGGAGTGTGGACGGCCTGGTCGGGTGGGTACCGGAGGTTGGGCTCCAGGGCTGCGATGTCACTTCGTCCCATGCGGAACTGCCCTGCTCCCAGCCCGGAATCCTCAACGGGTGTGCCGGCCCAGGACAGCGAACCGCTCCGGCGGACCGTGACGTCGGGCAGTTCGGTCTCCAGACGCTGGTAGTCCGCCGGGACGTACTCGCGAAGGTCCTGCGCCCCACCGGGCCAGTGCCCTCCCGAGCCGCTGATCCAGGCGAAGGAGCCCCCGGTGACCCCGGTGGCCGGTGCGGGTCCTTGCTCCAGCAGCGTGACCGGGACACCCCGACGGGCCAGGTGGTAGGCCACTGAGGAGCCGACGATTCCCGCACCGACAACAACAACGGCTGACATGAGGTCCTCTTCGATGGGCCAACGACCGTTCAGGCCGCGGCTGCAGCCGTAGAAACACAGTCGGGTCGCGGCCGGGACGGCGCAACAGGATTTGCAGCGACTCATCTTGTTCGGACCCTCACGCGCACCTGAGCACCGGTGACGAAGCCAGCCGGGGACACACGGGACCGAATGGCGGTCGGTCGCCCAAGCACGGCGGCGAGTTCGTCTTCGGTCAGTCGGACTCCGCCACCATCCAGGGCGAGCCCGACGTCCGGACAGTCACGGAGACGGAGACGGAGACGTACGAGGGAGTGGCACGCTGGTCCTTGGCCTGTCCGCTGATCGCTCGGTCCGGGCGCACCGTTGACCATCCACGAGTCCATCCCAGGCGTGGCGGACGCCATCGACCACCACGGCGGCGAACCGGGCCTGAAATTCCTCAACTGCCAGGACCATCCGTCGCCTTGCCATGGGCGCCGAAGTTCCACCGCGTTGCGGTCGCCAGTAGGGCCCGGTGTCGTGGGAGACCGGCCGCCCGCCTCGACGGACTCGGTTCTTGAGGTTGGCGGCCTGGTCGGCCCCATCGGCGAGTGCTACACGCGCCACGCAGACGCTCTAGGGCCAATGCCGTTGCCTTAGCCGCGATCTTGGTGCGTGCACCCCCGAGCGCAGGCGCGGCGCGCATCCTGGTGACATTCTCAAGAACCGCAGGAGTCCACCGTGTCACGGCGGTTCATGAGCCTGGGGCGACGAAGGGCAAGATCGCCCGTAACGCAACGGCATTGACCCTAGGGCGCGTATCGAATCATGATCAATGCGGATGCTTCCCTAATTGAACGTCCTTCTGGTAGATCGTCTGGCACGGGCGGTGCCAGCGCTTACACCGGCCGGAATACGCACTCACAGTCGCCGGTTGCAGCGGAACGTGCACCCTCCTCAGGAGCCGTATGACGGCATACACCCACTGCTTGCCAGACGCTTCAGCCCCTACCAGTTCAATCCGTCGGCGGTGGTCGACGACCTTGCCCTCGGGCTGCTGCTGGAAGCCGCGCGGTGGGCTCCGTCGGCAGGCAACTCCCAGCCGTGGGGCTTCTTCATCGGCAGGCCCGGTGAGCCGGAGCATGACCGGGTGCTCCCCTACCTTGCGCCGAGCTCGGCCCGCTGGGCGACGGATGCGAGCCTGCTCGTCGTCACGCTGACGCGCCGATACGTCGATGACACACAGCTGCTCTACTCCGAGTTCGCGGACTACGACCTCGGCCAGGCCATCGCCCACATGACTGTTCAGGCCCAGGCCATGGGACTCGCCGCGCACCAATTCCGGGCCTTCGACCTGGAAGGGCTCACCAAGGAGTTGGACCCGAACCCAGGCTGGGCGATCGTCTCCATGGTTGCGGTGGGCACAGCGGCTGACAGACCTTCAGAGGTCCGCGACCGGCGCAGCGTCGCGCACTTGCGCTCCGCTCCCTGGTCACCAGCGCAATAGGCGACGGGTCGGGACCGGGTCTCGATGTCAGTGGGCTGGGTTAGATTCGCTGGCCATGGACTCGGAATCTCTGCTGCAGCATCTGAGTAACGAACTCGACGCGTTCCGCGCATGCCTCGATGGTGATCTGTCGGTACCCGTCGAACACTGCGGCGAGTGGACGCTCCGCGACCTGGCCGAGCACCTGGGCAGCTCAAATCTGTGGGCGGCGGCCGCAGTCACCGAGCAGCACGGCGAGCACGAGGCCACCTCGGCTCCGCGTGATCCCGATGCGTTTCTGCGGTGGTTCGAGGAGAGTTCAGGGACTCTGCTCAAGGCCCTCGACACCGACCCGAGAGCGAGGGCCTGGACTTTCCATCCACCGCACACGGTGGGCTTCTGGCAGCGACGCCGTGCCCTGGAGGCCCTCATTCACCGCTGGGATGCCGAGAACGCACAGGGCAGTAGGCGACCGCTCGACCCGGTCCTGGCCGGCGAAGGCGTGGCCGAGGTCTTCGACACGATGGCACCAAGGCAGATAGCCCGGGGACGAGCTCAGCACCCGCAGCACGCCCTGCGGTTGCATGCGACGGACACCGAAACCTCCTGGGTGTACGGCCCTGGCACTGCCGCGGCCACGCTCACAGCCACGGCGGAACAGCTGGTACTGCTCCTGTGGGGTCGGATGCGCAGCACGGATGCTGCCTTTCGCTGGACCGGCGACCAGGAGGCGGGGCTGCGCATCCTGGCCGGCACCTTGACGCCCTGACACTGTTCAGGAGCGTAGCCACAGGCGGATTGTGGCGATCCAAGACCTGTATCGGGTCGTCATCATGCGGTCCGGGTGAGGTCCTTGATCCAGATCATGGAGGCGCGGAGGTGGAGCCCGGCCAGGTAGTTCTCGGGGGTCTTGTCGAATCGGGTGGCGATGCCCCGCCACGCCTTGAGTTGGGTGATCAGACGCTCGACGGTGTTGCGTTCTTTGTACAGCTCGGCGTCGTGGTGATGGGACGGCCGCCCCGGCGGCCCTTCTTCCTCCGATGGGCAGCCTGGTCCTTCTTCTCCGGGATGACCGCCTTGATCCCGCGGTTGCGAAGGTAGGAGCGGTTGGTGCGGGACGAGTAGGCTTTGTCGCCCGTCACCGTGTCCGGGCGCGTACGCGGACGTCCGGCTGGGGCGCGGACCCGTACCTTGTCCAGCACGGGGATGAACTCCGGGGTGTCCGCTGCCTGCCCGGCGGTCAGTAGGATCGCGAGCGGTCGGCAACAGCGGTCGGCTGCGAGGTGGACCTTGCTGGTCTGGCCGCCCCTCGAGCGCCCCAGAAGGGCTGCCTTCAGCCGGACTTGGTGCCGGCGCCGAATGCGTCTTCGCTCTTCACGGCGAGGGGCGGCGTCCTGTCCGCCTTGTCCGTCCGGGCCACCCCCTTTTGCGGGGCTTTCTCCTCGGCGGCGGCCACCTCCAGGGCGGTGAGGACCACGTCGTCCATGTGCATCCCGGCCGCGTCGTGGTGGGCGCGGGCGGTGGTGGAATCCACGCTGACCAGCGACAAGTCCACCCTTCCGCGCTTGGCGGCTTCGGCGATCAGACCCTCCAGCAGGGCTTCGAAGACACCGGCGTCGCGCCACTGCCTGAAGCGGTTATGCACGGTCGACCACACGCCGAACTCGGCCGGCATCTCCCGCCATTGCGCTCCTGAGCGGAACTTCCAGATCACACCCTCGAACTGCTGCCGCAGCCTGGCGGGAAACGGGCCGTACTCACCAACCGGCAGATGCGGCTCGACGTACTCCCACTCCTCGTCGCTCAGTCGCGCACGTGTCATGCGTTCCGGACTATCGGGTCCGCCTCCGCCGCAGAGGCGAAACCCACAGATTGATCACGACCCGATACAGGCCCTAGCGGCGCGGCCGAGTGACTCAGCAACCCGACCACACGTCTTGATTCGAGAGAACACTCTCTAGACGACTGTGGCCGTCATCGGCCATGCCTCGCGGTCCAACAGATCGAGGACGAGTGCGGCGATGTTCCACGCGTCGTCCTCACCGCGGTGATGGCGTCCCTCGAGCGGTAGTCCGGCTATCTGCAGGGCGTGATCCATACCGGGCTTCTTGCGCAGCCCGTACGCCGCGGCGAATGCGGCCTTGGCGTTGGTGTGGGTGCGCTCCGTTGGACAGCCGAAGGGGTAGGCCACCCCGTCGGCTCGACTCTGCCGAGCGAATTGCCGACGGTCGTACTCGCCCCAGCTCGCCCAGGGGCGCTCCCCGGCCTCATGCTCCTCGACGAGAATCTGGCATGCCTCGGCGAAGGTGACGCCGCGTTCCACCTCGGCTTGCGTCAGCCCGGTCAGTTCGGTGCAGAAGTCGCTCACCGCCGACCGGGTAGGTCGGACCAGGACGCGGTGCCGGGATACACGGCGCCGTGCCGACACGTCCACGACGGTGAGACCGATCTCGATGATCTCGTTCACAGAGTCGGGCGGCGGCTGTCCAGCCCAGCAAGTGGCCTCCACGTCGATGACGTTCAGCAGGGCAGATTCATGGCGCATGGGCCGAGGGTAGGGACGCGCGGCGGGTTCCGGCACCCCATTTTCTACGAGGTCAGCAGGAACTCTCAGGCGACTTGGGCTACGTTCTCAAGCGCACCCAGCCCTGAACCCTGTTCCATGAAGGGGGATGAGGATGCTCCGGACTTCGTCCGCGCGCTCCTGCCTGGGGAGAAGGAACCGTAGGTGGAGACGGGGTGAACCGCGTTCGTCGCGACCCGACCGTTAAGATCTCACATCAGTGCGAGGTTCAAGAGTTCGTGCGGGCGCAGTGCGTGCACACACGGGGAGGCGTCGGCGCCGATCAACTCCCGTGCGGTGCAACTCACTTGAGAACGGCATCGCATCGCATTCCCCAATGAAGGGGCATCGAAGAACAAGGCGCCATGCAGGAACGTACGGAAACCGATGAAGGCTCCTTGTCGAAGGTGCCAGTGGATCTGGGTGTCCGCATTGAGTCGAATGAAATGGCTCCGACGGGTGCCATCGGAGGGGGAGTGATGACGGACCACAACTCCGGTTCGCCGGTGCGGGCCGCAGATCGGGTGGTGACAGCGTGACGCGCGATTCCTCCTCCTGGGCGTTCGTGCACCGCTGGGCCGTGCATGGCCTGGTGGGCGCACTCCTTGGCGGGACTGCCGGGTTTCTCATGGGAGGCGGGGACGGCTTGCTCGTCGGTGCTGTCATGGGCGCCATGGCCAGTTGCGTCACCATCACCAGCGGCCGCCGTCCGCACGATCCCCCGGAGTCGTGAACCTGCCTGCTGCGCGTCGCCTCGGAGGAGGACCCGTAGGCCACGGCCCCGGACGGGCAGCAGGCGTACACCGTCGGGCTGCCTGTCCCCAGCCGTGACGGCTCGTCGGCGCACGGGGTTCGTTTCTCGCGGTCGACGAGGCCGGTGGCACTGCTTCCAGCGGTGCTGCGGATGGTTGCCGCTACACGTCCGTACTGACGGGCCGCACGGATTCGGACACATCTGACCGCCCGGGTTTCGGCGCAACCTCCGAGCGAACGTGGCGTCGGCGCGGGACACCAGGCCGTCGACGACGCACCTGACATGGCCTGACGCGGTGTCGAACAGCCCCGGCCGGCCCTCCGGGAGGGCTTGTTCCGCCCACCGGACCCATTCCGGCCAATCCCCCTGCCGCGTGTGGTGTTCATGTCAGCCCCTCGGCAGGATGCGACGCGTTCGCACCTCTGCGCATACGTGGCGAGAAGGGGGATCCATGACGTTGAGGACGGTCTTGGGGCGATCGGAAAGATCGCGAGTGCACAGGGAGCGAGGCGCGCGCCGGTCGCGGAATTGGGCCGGTTCCCTGGCGGTGGCCGCCATGGTGATCACCTCGGCACCCGCCGCCTTCGCGCAGGACGCGCCGGACAGCGACACGCGAGCGCCCACCACCACGTCGGCGTCACAGGCCGCGGACGTCGACCGCTCCGTGGTGCTCATACCGGTCAAGGATCTTGCCGCCGCACAGGAGGAGAGCCGTAGAACCCACTCCCTCACCACCAGTGCCGACCTCGGTAAACCCGTCCAGCTGTCGCCCACGTCAGCGCTTTCGACGCTCGACCTCGCCACCGCCGAGCGGCAGAACCGGCAGACCGCCGTCGAGCAAGGGCAGACCAGTGACGGCGGGCAGACCGCAGAGGCCCTGGCGGCCCCGGCTCCGATCGGTGATCAGCCGGATCCCACACTCCTGGACGAATGCCTCTCCAAGGACGACGCCGACACCGATTTCGGACGGGTGCACAACCGCTTCACCTACTGCAACGAGCGGCAGGGCGAGGTCGTCTTCTACTGGGTCGTCAACGGGCGGCGGATCTGGCGCGGCACCAACACCTTCACGTACCAGATCTTCGCGCAGGGCGACAACACCAGCCGACGCATCCGGGTGTTCTCGCGAGTCGTCGAGGACTCGGTGCGCTACAACTGGCTGCTGAACTGGGACCAGTGGTTCACCGGCCGCGATGTGCGGTTGAACCTCATGGCCAACTGCCCGGACGACTTCACGCTCTGCCATGCGGCACCGAGCGCTGTCAGCCTGCCGTTCGTCGTCTGGGACAACAACGACGACTGGTACAACTGGGATGTGTACGGCCATGATTCGGCGGGCGTCGGACGGGATCTGATCACGCTCAGCAGGTTCCGGATGGAGTACTGGGGCGAGGGTGCCGGCGCCACGGTGCAACGCGGGTGGAGCCCCTCGCGGTGGATGCGCTGCGATTCCGGTTCGTACTTCTCCCAGGGCACCACCGTCTATCCGGAGGCCTGTGTCTTCAACGAGGTGACGCCCCGGCTGAACTACGCGCTGGCCTCCGACTACCGGTCCGTGGCGCAACACATCTACGACGCCCAGTACTTCCCCGACACCACCTATCCACTGCTGGTGCCGCCCGGCGTGCCGCAGCCCCGGGGCAAGGTCATTCCGGGCAGGTACGACCCCGGCAACGCCGCCGCACCGGGTCTGCACCGCATCACCGAGACACTGCACCCGGGGGAGTACAAGGCGAACGGCGATCACAAGGACGGCGCCTGCTACAAGACCGGCCCCGAAGCAGCGCTGTACACCGACACCGGGTTGCCGACCCGGCCCAACACCCCGGCAGAGCAGTGCGACGAGTACCCGTTCGCCTCGACACTGGAGGGTGCGGCCCACCCCGACTGGGACTTCTCGGTCAAGGCCGTGCCGCAGCGGGACAACAGCATCGCCGGTGGTCTGCTGGGCTCCTACTACAACGACGACCGCATTCTGGCCTGGGACCCGGCCCTGCCTGACACTCTCGCCAACGACCGCTTCTACGTCCACATCGAGTAGCGGCGCCGACCGAGCCGACCCGGCGGGGACCCGACAGCCCGGGGCCCCGCCGGGTGTCGGCAGGAAGGGATCGCCTCATGGTCACCCCGCCCTTCGATCTCACGCTGGCACTCGGCTCCGTCTGGTGCGTGACCGTGACCGGTCTGCCGGTGCCGGAAGCGCTGCGGAGAGTGGGCGTGCCGGACTGCGCCGAACTTCCGGACGGGGCCGAGATGGCATCACACCGGCTCGCCGACGCCTCGGCAATGCGGGAGCGAGCCGTACTGGTGCTGGCCAGGCGCGTGGAGCCGGGCCGGACGCTGCTGCTGGAGTTGGAGAGCGCCCTGGGCTGGCGCGGCGGGGATCCCGAGGTGCTGGCAGACCTTGCGGCAACAGCCACCGGCACGGCCTGCGCCGTCACCAAGGACCCCAACCGGACCACCGTCCTGTTCGCGGAGAACGACGGGCCGGCCGCGAGCCTCGACGCTGTCACCGGGCTGCTGCACGGCAGCCTCGGCAATCACTTGTCGGCGGCACTATACGCCGCAGGCCTGACCGACCTGTCCGGCGCCCCACAGGGCTGGACCCCTTCCCAGCGCGCTGCCCACGCCCTCCGGGTCACCACCGGCGTACGGCTCGACCCGGACAGGTGGGGCGGCTCGTGGAGCGGCGGTCTGTCGACAGGGTTGGCCGGCCGGTCGCGACCCGAGAGGTAACGCCGGCACGAACCACTCCGACATCTGCTCCGACCAAGTCGTCGACCGCATGAAGGACCTCTACGACACCAGCCGCATCCGGCCGCTCGCCAACACACAGGAGATCGAGCCCGACTTGTTCGACCGGAGCCACATACTGCCCGACCCCGAGGAACGCGTCGATCTCGGCCTGCGTCCTCTCCGCCCTCGAAGACGGAGCGCCGATGCTCACGTCTCGGGGTCCGGCCAGGTTGCCAAGAGCGCCCGCCGGTCTGGAAAGCGGGGGCCGGAGACCGTCTCGTGGATGGGTTCACCGTTGAGCCAGCAGACTTGTTCCGGGGCGCCGTCGCCGGTGTCGAACAGGCAGCACACTCCGCCGCTGTCGGCGGTGAGATCGGTGAACGCCTTCCTGATGCTGACCGACTGCGCGAACAGGCGGCTCATCCTCGACGTCGCTGCCCAGCACTCCACCGACGTGTAGCCAGGGTGCAGGAAGGACTCGAACCGGATCGTCGCGTAGACGTACCCGATCTGGACGCGCCCGCCCTCCTCGGGCTCAGGGCCGCACGTCCGCGCGTACTCGCGCAGTGCATCATCGAGGCCGAACATGAGGGACGTGTCGAGTTCGAGCGTGCTGTCCGCGGCGCAGTCCACCGGCTCGCTCTCGAAATGGGACGTGAACGGGAGGACGAGCCGGTCACCGCCGGGCAGAGTGATCTCAAGCGGCGGCACGGCACGGGTCGGTGGCGCCATTTCGGCCAGCTTGGCCAACGCCCTGGCTACATGCCGAGGACGCAGGTAGATGTCGTAGCCGTAAGTCAGACCCATGGTCCCCCTGTCCCGCATCGCACCGCACCCTCTCATGGCCCGACCTTGGGGTGCCTGCCGGTTTTTTGGGGGCGTACCGCCCGGACGGTAGTCGTCGCCGACCGGTTCACCGCCGCGCTCATCGTGGCGAAGGACGCCGCCGTGCGGTCCCTGCCCGTCGCGCCCGACGTACTCACGAGGCCCTGCATCCGGCAGGACGAGGGTAAGTACCCTTCAACAAAGGGGAGTTCGACCACGTCCGTGCGTCGCTGACGTCCTGTCGTGCCCCCACTTCGGACCGGCGGCGTCGCCAACGCCGAATTGGCGGTCGGTCAAGCGGCGACTGTTGCTGGACCACCGGGCGTCCTCGCGATCGGCGCCCAGGTCGAAGTGGTGGCACGGGACGATGCAGGACACCGGCCGCGCCTCCCCGGCGAGGACCCCGCCGCACGTTCGACGTCCTTCCTCTACGGTGGCACAGCCAGCGGCGACACCCTGCTTGGCCAGGCTGCCTGGCCGTCGATCCTCGATCGGCTCCGTTCGTAGTCATCTCCCAATGAGCTCGATCGGGCTCCGTAATGGCAGGTCAACCAACCCCCGCAGCTGACGGCCCGGTAAATAGGGTGCGGCCGGCTGAACTGGGTTGATAGGTAAGCGATGTGACAGAGAGTCTTGAGTATTCCGCCCTGCTGCAACTGATCGACGAGCGGTCGGCCGCGTTCCGGAGTGCGGTTGCCGCCGCGCCCAGCCTTGACGCGCCGGTGCCGTCCTGCCCCGAGTGGACGTTGTTCGATCTGGTGCAGCACCTGGGTACGGGCCAGCGCTGGTGGTTCTGGCGTCGGATGACGTGCTGGTGAGCGTCCTTGTGCTGGCATCCGAGGGCGCGAGAGTCCGGCAGCAGATGGCAGTCACCCCGGTGGATCCCTGCCGCCTGACCGCGGCGTAGCCCGACCCTGCTGAGGAGCAGCACGATGAGCCGGTCCCGGGCGTTGCGGCGGGACATGAACATCGAGACGATCTCGTCGTCGGTGGCCCGGTCGACTTCACTTTCCGGCTCGTGCAGTCGGTGGCGTGCCCCCGACTCGACAGGACAGCCGGCTGTCCTCCCCGTGAGCCTCTTCCGGCAGGCTGGTGCTTTCGGCCAGCTCGTAGATCTGTCCCAGCACCCATCGCGGTGCCTCGCCGACGGAGACCGCACACGACAGCAGCCCACGAACCGCCGTAAGCACCGTGTTGATGCTTCGCTCGTGCCGGACGATCTCGGAGCCAGGCCCTCGGACCAGGTTCGGCTTCTCGTCGACTGAAGCGGTCGGGGTCCACTTCAGCCAGGGCATGAACAGCCCCAAGTCCCGTGCCGCCAACCGCCATTCGCGGCCGGTCAGCTCACACCGGAGCAAGTACAGAGCGGCGCCGCCGGCGTACGCCTTGGTCGTGGACTCTGCTTTGTCCTTGCCGAAGCAGACGTACCGAAGCCACTGATCAGCGATGGGGATCAGGCGGAACTCGTCGTCGACGACGCTTCAGTAGCGGTCGCCTGACGGCAGCACCACCGGGAAGGCCTTTGGAACGCCCTGGACAACGGCTTTCATACGGTGGTCGAGGGCGTCATGTACGCGGACCGGTACGGGCCGATGCTCGAGGACCTGGTCCGCGAGCACCAGGTGTCCCCGGCTGCTACCACCTGGATGTGTCCCTGACGCAGACCTTCGCCCGGCACACGACCAAGCACGATCCTGCCTACCGCTCCGAGGTCACCGAACAGCACCTCGCAGGCTGGTATCGGGAGCGCGATCTGCTTCCCCGTTCAGCCGAGACGGTCATCGACGCGAGCACGCGGTCTGGAGGAGACCGTGGCGCGCATCATGTGCGAGACCGGCCTGGACCAGGTTCAGCCGATCGACCGCTGACCTGCCGGTCGAAGCCACCCGGGCTCCTCATGCCCGTGGTGCGGCAATGGGGCATGAGAAGCCCGGTGCCCGGCGCATCGCCGTCGGCTGCGCCCACTCCTGCGCGTATGAAGTCCCCGACATGGCCGCCCGGCGCGCCTGGAGGTGCTGACCCTCGCCGGAGCCCGCGACCTGCTGCGCTTGCTGCAACTCATCGCAATGGAACGGCTGGACGAACTGTCGGACGAAGGGGAGTGGTTCGCGAGCAGGATTGCCGCACGTACCCCCTCTGAGAACTGAGTGCGCCACCCAGCCCTCTGATCACGGTGTTCGGATCGGAGGGACCGGACCACGCGTGACTGAGGTTCGCCAGCGACGCTGCGCACTCGGCGGGAGTTGTACGGGCAGGTTCACCGTGAGCTGGGGCGTCGAGGGTCAGGCGCCGTCAGCGAGGGTGATGGCGGCGGCCGGGCAGACGGCGGCGGCTTCACGGACGGCGGTGTGTTCCGTGTCCGGAGGGGTCTGTTCCAGCAGGATCACGATGCCGTCGTCGTCGCGCTGGTCGAACACCTCGGGGGCGATCAGCACGCACTGGCCTGCGCCGCAGCACTTGTCTTCGTCGACGGTGATGTTCATGCGAGTTCTCCCTTCGTGGGGGCGGGGGATGGCTGAACGGGCCGCAGGGCAGCCGTGGCGGGGAGACGAGGCGGAGTCACCACCGCACGGGAACGGTCCGCAGACCGCCGACCAGGAGCCCTTCCACGCGGCTCAGATCGTCCACGGGCACGGCCAGTTCGAGGGTGGGCAGCTTGCGCAGCAGGACTTCCAGCACCACCTGGAGCTCGGTGCGGGCCAATGCCTGGCCGAGACAGGAGTGGGGTCCGGCGCCGAAGATGAGATGGGGGTTGGGGCTGCGGCCCAGGTCCATTTCCTCGGCGTTGTCGAAGACGTCCTCGTCGCGGTTGGCGGCGGGCATGCTGCAGATCACGGTGGTGCCGCCCGGCACGGTCCGCCCGCCGATCTCCGCGTCTTCGGTGAGATAGCGGCGCAGGCCGAATCCGAGGTTGGTGTCAAAGCGGAGCGCCTCTTCCACCGCGGTGCGCACCAGAGTGGGGTCGGCGAGCAGTCGGTCCCACCGGCCGCGATCGGCCAGCAGCATGGCGATCATCTTGCCGATCATGTTCGCGGTGGTCTCGTGCCCGGCGACCAGGAGGCCCATGGCGGTCGCCAACAGCTCCTTGTCGGAGAGCCCCTGGCCGGCCTCGGAATCCCGGATGAGCGTGCTGATGAGGTCGTCGGTGGGCATCGCGCGCTTGGCGTCGATGTGCCCGGACATGTACTGGACGAACTCGGTCTGGGCCCGCTCGGTCTCCTCCTGCGTGAAGCGGGTGATGCTCAGCATCGCGTCGGACCAGTGGGAGAAGCGGTCACGGTCCTGCGCGGGTACGCCGAGCATGTCGCAGATGACGTAGACGGGCAGGAGGAAGCCGACGTGTGCCTTGAGGTCGGCGGGCGCGCCGACGGCGACCATGTCGTCGACGAGCCGTTCGGCGGTTGCCGTCATGCCGGGTCGCAGAGCCGTCATGCGTTTGGCGGTGAACCACTTGCTGACCTGTCGGCGCCACTGCTGGTGCGGCTCTCCCTTAGAGGGAAGGGAGAGTGCGTCCGAGCTGCTGGAGGCGACGGATCCGCCCGTACCGTCGGGTGCGAGGCGGGCCGCGCCGTCCTGGGCGGTCGGGCGGGCGAAGCGCGGATCGGACAGCAGCGCCTTGACGTCCTCGTGGCGGGTGAGCAGGGTCGCTTCGTCGCCGCTGGGCAGTTCGACCGATGCCACCGGGCACTGGCTGCGCAGCCGCTGCCAGTCGGCGGGCGCGTCCAGCGCACCCTGCTGAGGAAGCGGATAGGGCACGGTCTCGTGGCTCTTGCTCATTAAGGGATCTCCCTCGGAAATGTGGGGCTTTCGTCCGGTGAGTGCCGGCGCGGAGCGGTACGGGGCCGGGGTCGTGCTCGGTTCTCCCTTCGTTCGGTGACCGGGCCTTGTCACCCGGTGGGGCTCGTGGGGGTCATGCGGGGCGGGCGGCGTCAGCCCCGGGTGGAGGACCGGAGAGGTGGCGCCGGCGCAGCAGGCGGGCCTGCTTGGGCATGTTCCAGCCGAGAACGGCGGTGACCCGGCCGCCTCGGCCGTACAGTGCGGCGAATCGGCGTTCATCCAGGCTCCCTTCGACGACCTTCACGTCGTCGAAGGGAGAAGGCAGGCCATGGACCTGGAGCTTCGCCTCGTACTGGCCGGTCCAGTAGTAGGGGACCGGTGTGTAGGGGCGGGCGGCTCCCATGATGTTCGCGGCAACCGTCTGGGCCTGCTCGGTGGCGTTGGTGCGGTTCTCCAGGCGCAGCCGTCGGCCGAGTCGCTCGTCGTGCCACGACGCCACGTCTCCTACGGCCCAGGTCCCGGGGGCCGCACGGCAGTGTGCGTCGCATTCGACGCCGTCGCCGAGCGGCAGGCCGCTGCCGGTGAGCCAGTCGGTCGCCGGGCGCGCGCCGATGGCGACCGCGACCACGTCGGCGGGCAGCACCTCGCCGGTGGCCAGCCGGACGCCTGTCACCCGGCCGTCCTCACCGGTGAGGCGGTCGACCGCGGCACCGAGCCGCATCCGCACCCTCTGTTCCGTGTGCAGCCGAGAGAGGAGGCCGCCGATCAGATCACCGACCTGCGGGCCCATCAGGGTCGTGGCCGGCGCGACGACGGTGACGTCCAGTCCCAGAGCGTGTGCGCCGGCCGCGATCTCCGTGCCGAGCATCCCGGCGCCGACGACCACCAGCCGTTCGCCGCCGAGCAGATCACCGCGCAGCCGCAGCGCGTCCTCCATGGACCGCAGAACGTGCGCTCCGGCCAGGGAGCCCTGGCCGGGCAGGGCCCTCGGGTACAGGCCGGTGGCGATCACCACGTGGTCGGCGCGCAACCGGCGGCCAGTGCGCGTCGTGACGGTACGCGCCGCCGCGTCGAAGGAGTCGGCGCCGTCGCCGGAGACGAACTTTACTTCCAGGGCCGCGAGTTGCTCGCCGGTGCGCAGAGGTGTCCGGGCGGGTTCCCAGTCACCCTTCAGGACCTGCTTGGACAACGGCGGCCGGTCGTAGGGAGGGTGATGCCGTTCCGCGTCCAGCAGCGTCAGAGCGCCCTGGTATTCCTTGCGCCGCAAGGCTTCCGCCGTCGCGAGGCCGGCGGCGGAAGCCCCGACGATCAGTACGCTCCGGGCCGTCGCATGGTTCTCCTCCGGCATACCTGTGAGCCCTTTCTCCTCGGGGTTTTCATCCGTCGTGCGGGGGCCTTCGGGCGGCGGTCACCGCCGGGGGCGTGCGGTGCCGTAGGGCGAGAGCGGGCCGGCTTCCGGCAGGGGGGACGCGTCGGACCTGCCGGGCTGCGGTGCGTCCGGGGCCGGGAGGGGCGCCGCGACGCGGGGAATGGCCAGGGTGAGGAGGGCTGCGGCGAGGGCGGCGGCCCCGCCGACGACGGCGGCGACCCGGAAGCCGTTCTCGGTCGGGATCGTGAAGCCCCCGACGTCATGGCTCATCTGGGCCAGGAGGACTCCGATCACCGCACTGGAGACGGAGAGACCGATGGAGCGCATCAGCGCGTTGAAGCCGTTGGCTGACGCGGTCTTGGAAGCGGGGACCGACGCCATGATGATTGCGGGCATCGCTCCGTAGGCGAAGGCCACACCGACGCTGACGACGCAGCTGAAGACGACGATCCCGGCCACCGAGCCCATCAGAGGCAGGGCGAGGCCGTAACCGGTCGCGATGATCAGGGATCCGGTCAGCAGTGACGTACGGGGGCCGAAGCGAGCGGACAGCTTCGCACCGAGCGGGGAGAGGGCCATCATCACCAGCCCGGTGGGGACCATCCACAGCCCCGCGGCGAGCATCGACTGGCCCAGCCCGTAGCCGAGTTCCTTCGGCAGTTGGAGCAGTTGGGGTGCGATGAGGCTCTGGGCGAACATGGCGAAGCCGATCACGATCGAGGCCAGGTTCGTCAGCAGCACCCGGCGCCGTGCGGTGGCCCGCAGGTCGACCAGGGGATCGCCAGTGCGCAGCTCGAACCGGCCCCAGGCCAGTAGGACGATCACGGCGGCGGCGAAGAGGCCGAGGGTGGTGGCGCTCGTCCAGCCCCACTCGGCTCCCTTGGAGACGGCCAGCAGCAGCGATACGAGTCCGATGGTGAGGCCGATCGTGCCGGGCACGTCGAAGCGGCCCCGTGCCGTGCCCGTGGGCGCCCACGGGACGAAGCGCATCACGGCGACACCGACCAGCAGGCTGATGGCGGCCGAGCCCCAGAACAGCGCGTGCCAGTCGGCGTTCTGGGCGACGCCGGCCGCGAGAGGCAGGCCGAAGGCTCCGCCGATGCCCAGGGACGAACTCATCAGGGCCACCGATGAGCCCATGCGCTCCGGTGGTACGACGTCCCGCATGGTGCTGATGCCGAGCGGGACGATGCCCATGCCGATGCCCTGGACAGCGCGCCCGATGACCATCGGGACCAGTGAGTCCGACATGGCGCTCACGAGGGAGCCCGCGACGAGCAGGCCGACGCAGATCAGCAGCATCCGCCGCTTGCCGTAGAGGTCGCCGAGACGTCCGAACACCGGAGTGGCGACCGCGCCGGTGAGCAGAGGCGCGGTGACGACCCATGAAGCGTTCGCGGTGGAGGTGTGCAGCAGCTCCGGCAGCTGGGCGACGAGGGGGATGACCAGCGTCCCCATCAGAGAGGCAACGATGCCTGCCGCGGACAGCGAACCGACGATCGCCCCCGTGCGCGCCGGAGAGGCAGAAGCGTTCATGTACTGCACCGTACACACGAAAAGCATCATGCACAAAAATTGCATCATGCTCTGCGTGGGCATCATGCACATTGGTGGCATAGTGTGAGGATGTGCAGATGACAGAGCCGGAGGTGCCCCAGATGGATGCCCAAAAGGCGGGGGAGCAGATCGAGCGGGAACTCCTGATCCTCACGCGGCATCAGGAAATGGCCTCGCCCCGCCGACTGCCCGGCAACGAGGCCCTGGAGCGCAGCGCATACGTGCTCCTGAGCCGGATCGAGGCGCAGGGCCCCATGTCGGTCGCCGATCTCGTCGACGCCTTCGGGCTCGCCGCCTCGACCTTCAACCGTCAGACGGCCGCCCTCCTCAGGGACGGGCTCGTCGAACGGACCCTCGACCCCAACGGTGGGGTGGCCAGGAAGTTCCGCATCACCCAGAAGGGAACGGACGCACTCGCCGCCGACCGGGGGAAAGTGGTCGACGGACTCGCCGAGGTCGTCACCGACTGGACCCCCGAGCGCCTCGACCGCTTCATCGAGGACCTCCAGCAGTTCAACAAGGACATCGAACGGCTCACCGGCCGCCCCTGGCCCCGCTGACGACAGGTTCGCCCCGTCACGGGTCGGCCCTCGCGGAAACGCGGTCAGAATCTGCTACTTGGCCTTCGCGTGCGACAGATGGCCCGGGAGCCCAGGGCGGCGGTTCAGTCGGCCCGGCTGTTCGCCTGCCTGGGCAGGCAGAACATCAGGGCCCACATGACGGCGAGGGTGCCGCCGACCCACCAGAGGACATCGGTGAACGCGTCGCGGTTGACCGCGCCGTCGGGTGAGCCGCCGGTGGCGGAGAAGAACACGAGGGCGGTCAACGCGGTACCGAGGGCGATGCCCAAGTGCATTGCGGTGTTGAACAGCCCCGAGGCGGAGCCGGCGTTCTCGTGCGGCACGTCGGCGAGCGACATGTCGGCCAGCGGGCCGCCGACCATGCCGAGGCCGAAGCCGAGCAGCACGACCGGGACGGTCATCGCGGGGAGGGTCAAGTCGGGCTGTCGGCCGCTGACTTGGAGGCCGTACGCAACCATCGAGGCGAGGGCGATCAGAGCTCCGGCCTGGGGCAGACGGCGCCCGAAGCGCCCGGCGGTCTTCATCGCGGTCGTCGCACCGGCCAGCTCACCGAAAGCGAGCAGCACGAAGGCCGCGGCCGCCATCAGCGGACTCATTCCCAGGCCTCGCTGGAGGTACAGCGTCCAGGTCATGAAGAACAGGCCGCACAGCAGGCCGAGCATCAGCTGCGCGGACAGGCCCCCGGAGAACCGCTTTCCCCGGAAGAGGGCCAGTGCCATGAGCGGGCCGTTGTCCTGCCTGCGCTGCTGCTGGCGCACGAAGACGCAGAGTACGAGGAGACCGGCCGCGAGCATGGCGAAGCACCACAGGGGCCAGTGGTGTGTGTGGCCCTCGGTGAGCGGAAAGACGATCAGGATCAGGGCCAGTGCGGACAGCAGCATGCCGGTGAGGTCGAGCCGACCGGCCTTCTGTGCGGTCGACTCGGGGATGAACTTGCGTCCGATGACGATCACGGCGAGGCCGACGGGCACGTTGATCAGGAAAATCGGCCGCCAGGACAGTCCGAACAGGTCCACCTGCGTGAGCGTGCCGCCCAGCACCGGACCCAGGACGCCGGCGAGCGACAGGACAGCCCCGTACAGGCCGAAGGCTCTGCTGCGGTTCTCGCCGTCAAGAGTGACGTGGAGGGTGGCCAGGACCTGCGGGATCATCACGGCGACTCCGGCGCCTTGGAGAACGCGGGCGGCGATCAGCACACCGGGGCCGTCGGCGATGCCGCACAGCAGCGATGCCACGGTGAACACGACGGTACCGATGAGGAGGATCCTGCGTCGGCCGTGGATGTCGCCGAGCCGCCCGCCGGTGATCAGCCCGACAGCGACAGCCAGCGAGTAACCGGCGGTCAGCCACTGCACCGCGGCCGGCCCGGCGCCGAGCGACTCCTGGAGGACCGGCAGGGCGGTGAGGACGACCGACTGGTCGAGGATGTCCATGAGTTCGGCGACCAGGAGCACCACGAGGGCGATCCTGGCGGCCCGGGTCATCTTCGACGACCGGCCGGGTACGTCGTGAGCCGGGGGCTCGGCGGTGGGCTGCGGCTCCTTGCCGAGCGCGGGAGAAGACACTGGGGAACTCCTGATTCAAGGAATCGGGGAGCCCTGCCGTCAGCCGCGCAGAGGCCGGGAAGCACCAAACCCAGGGGCAGTCGGCAGAGCTGCACCCGGGAAACGACGGCGGGGACGGCGCAACTCAGGCCGGCGAAAGTCCGCCCCCGGACACGTTCGAAGCTTCAGAACGTGGGGGAATACGGACCGTTACAGGGCCTGGGGGATAAAAACACCTCAAGAACGCCACAGAAGGAACAAGGAGCCTGACGCTGCCGCCGATGTCCACGGCGGAGCAACTGGTCCACGGTACGACACCCTCAGTCTTCTCCGCACATCAGATATCGAGCGCGGTCACAGGAGCGCGCTGAGGGAGAGGGCGCCGGCGGTGACAACAGCGGAGTGTTGTCACCGATGCCATAAGGGCCCACCCTTGGTTCTGCTGCGCATAGTCGTCAGGGACCTCACTCAAAACATTTCAGCAGCACTTCAGCAGCACTTCAGCGCGCGAGGGGGAGATCAGATGGTCTACGCAGGACCGATGGCGCGAGCCGTCGTAGAGCCGGCCATGCGGGAACTGATGCGTCAGTGCACCGACGGCCAAGAACTCTCCACGACGGTTACCTTGGGCGGAGATGGCTTCAACATGTGTGCCCACATTCGCGTACGTCCAGTAGCACCCGGACAGGTCAAGGTCGCCCTCGCCTGTTGGACCGCGAACACGGATACGGCTCGGTATTTCGGTGACAACCCTCCGAGCGAGGACGAAACACGCCTGCCCCCAGAGGGCACGGCCACGCCGGACGAGTCACTCACCAGCCGTGTGATCGGCCACTTGGCCACCTATACGAACGCCCTCGACGCCCCGCGACCAGAACGTGACGGCTACTTCGCTGTCATTGTCCCCTTCGACACCCCATAGCAACCGATCGGAGGTGGCGGTGCTCGGTGAAGTCCGGGCACCGGTGCCATGCGGCCTGCCGGTTCGGTGACACCGAATCCCGAAACCGCCGTCGGCAATGATCGCCGTCGTCATCGTCACCGGCGGCGGCTTCCTGCTGGGCGGCGAACCATGACCGTGACGCTGTGGCCCGCAGCGTGGGGAGCGAGCCGGCAGGCGGGGCCGGGTCAGGCTGACGGAGCTGCTGCCAGCAGGTCTGCAGGGACGCCGCCCTTGTCGGGGGCGTAGTAGTTCTTGATCTCGGCCTCCCAGACGTCCACCCGGATCCGGTCGTCGGCATCGGGCCTGAAAGCGCCAAAGAGGGCTTCGATGTTGGGCAGTTCGAAGCCGACGCCTCTCATCATGCCGATGAACACCGGTCGTGTGACGGTGCCGCTGCCGTCCACGTCACCGAAGCGTGCGAAGCCGGCCGCGAACTCGTCGACGGCCCCGCTGAAGCGCTCCGGCGACAGCACACATGCCTGGAACTCCTCGTATGTGATCCGGCCGTCGCGGTTGGTATCGAGTTCCCTGGCCAGGGTCTCCCAGTAGCGCCGGAAGCTGGCGCGCATGGCCTGGCCGCGTGCCTCGTCGGCGTCGGGCACAGCCGCGGCGACCCGGTCGCCCATCAGGTCGAAGTCGTCGGATTCCAGGACTCCGTTGCCGTCGGCGTCGAACAGGGTGAAAACGAGTTTCACACGTGTGACTGCTTCGGTGCGCATGTGCTTTTGCCTTTCGTCGGGGCCAGAGACGGCCGTGTGTGTCGGCCGCGCCGTACGGTGTGGGACGGCCCGGCGGCGTGCCGGTGAGCCGCCGCCTGGTGCGGCGAACACCGTGCGGGACGGGGGCGAGTCTGCGGCGAACCGGCCGCGTGGCCGTCCCGCGCCGTCACTATGTACGCTCCGGGGCACGGTGTCCCGCGGGAAACCGGCTGGTCAACAGAATGAGTGAAGATGCCCTTGCTCCGGCATGAACCAACCTCTTCGCCGCCCAGGTGACATCGCCTCCCACCACTCCGCGATGGCGGTCGCGGCCCTGCCCCTGCCGTGGACCGCACAACCGGAGATCCCCTGCACGTGCCCGACCCAGCCGTCGCCCTGTGCCTCCCCACCCACCGCCCCGCGGAGCAGACGGGAACGGTGGGATCCGGCGTGCACGGCGCACTTCATCCCCAGGTAACACTCCGCTCGGTTTCTGTGCGCCCTACCGATGGTCACGGACTGCCGTTGATGATGAGCGGACCGCAAGGAATCCCAGCGACTCCGCACTCCTGCCTGCTCTTTGGAGGGGCAGGCATGCGGGAAGGAGCCCCCGTTGTTACTTCTGATCTCCCCGGACGGCGTCGAGGAGGCCCTCGACTGCGCGAAGGCGGCGGAGCATCTTGACATCGTGGACGTCAAGAAGCCCGATGAGGGCTCGCTCGGAGCGAACTTCCCGTGGGTCATCAAGGAGATCCGCTCCGCGGTCCCGGCCGGCAAACCGCTCTCCGCCACCGTGGGAGATGTGCCGTACAAACCCGGCACAGTGGCCCAGGCGGCACTCGGTGCGGTGGTCTCCGGAGCCACCTACATCAAGGTCGGCCTCTACGGATGTACGACTCCCGAGCAGGCCATCGATGTGATGCGAGGGGTCGTCCGGGCGGTGAAGGACTACAGGCCGGACGCCTTCGTCGTGGCCTCGGGTTACGCCGACGCCCACCGGATCGGCAGCGTCAACCCGCTCGCACTGCCCGACATCGCTCTGCGCTCCGGCTCCGACGCGGCCATGCTCGATACCGCGGTCAAGGACGGGACACGCCTGTTCGACCACGTTCCGCCAGAGGTCTGCGCGGAGTTCGTGCGACGTGCCCACGAAGCCGATGTCCTCGCCGCCCTTGCAGGCAGCGTGAAAGCGGCAGACCTCGGTGTGCTGAACCGTATCGGCACGGACATCGTGGGCGTCCGTGGGGCGGTTTGCGAGGGCGGCGACCGCAACGCCGGAAGGATTCAGCCGCAGTTGATCGCTGCCTTCCGGGCCGAGATGGACCGGCATGCCCGAGAACACACGGCCGCCGTTTCCGCCGCGAGTTGACCGCTGACATGGCCACGCACCAGCCCGTACAGAGGGCCGCTATTCCAGGTGAGCGCTTCGCCGCCCGCGAACCGGCCACGGGCGAGACCTCCACCAAGGCCCCCGGCCGGCAGCCGGACGCGCCGGACGCCGATGTCGTCCGGACCCGCGGGTCGTGGCACAACTGGCAGGTCGTGGCGTGACGAGAAGGTTCGGCGCGGCGGTCCTGCGTTCGTACGAGAGTGAGTTCACCGTCGAGGAGGTACTCCTGCACACGGCACCGGCCGACGGTGAGATCCTGGTCGAGATCGCAGGCTGCGGCATGTGCCGGACCGATCTCGCGGTCCGGCGTTCGGCAGGCCGCTCCCCGCTGCCTGCGGTGCTCGGCCACGAAGGTGCCGGGGTCGTGGTGGAGACGGGCGGGCCGCACACCGGCCTGAACAATGGTGACCACGTCGTCCTGAGCTTCGACTCCTGCGGCCGCTGCCGCAACTGTATGGACGCTGCCTCCGCGTACTGCGATTCCTTCGCCTCGCTCAACCTCTTCGGAGGGCGCAAGGAGAACGCCGCCAGGTTCACCGACGCGGCGGGCGGTGCCCTGGCGCCCCGGTGGTTCGGCCAGTCCTCGTTCGCCGAGTACGCGATGGTCCCGGCCCGCAACGCCGTACGGGTCGACCCCGCACTGCCCATCGAACTGCTCGGACCGCTCGGCTGCGGGTTTCTCACCGGCGCCGGAGCAGTCTTCAACTCCTTCGGCGCCGGGCCCGGAGACACCATCGCGGTATTCGGCGCAGGGGCGGTGGGGCTGGCCGCCGTCATGGCTGCCACCGCCTCCGGAGCGGTGACGGTGGCCATCGACCGGCACCCTGAACGGCTGGCCCTCGCCGAACGGTTCGGCGCGACTCCGCTGCACGCAGCATCACCCGACCTGCCCGGCCGCATCCGGCAGCTGACCGACGGCGGCGCGCACTACGCCCTGGACACCACGGCCTCCGCCCAGCTGATCAACGACGCCCTCCGGGCACTGCGCCCGACCGGCCACCTCGGCCTGGTGGCACGGCTTCACACCACGTTGCCACTTGTACCCGGGGCGCTGGACCGCGGCAGGAAGATCTCGCACATCTGCGAGGGGGACGCGGTACCCGGACTGCTGGTTCCGCGGTTGACCGGTCTGTGGCAAGCCGGGCGTTTTCCGTTCGACGAGCTGATCCGTACGTATCCGCTCGCCGACATCAACGAAGCCGAACGCGACTGCGAAGCGGGCAGCGTCGTCAAACCCGTCGTGATTCCGTAGGCGAGGAGCCGCTGAACGAACCCCCAACGCCCTGTGAGCCGGCCGCTGCGCTGTGGCGAGCCCATGCGAAGTGCTGGGCCCATACGCCGGGTCGGCTCAGCGGAGGAACCGGATGGCCGGAGGTCTGTGCGCCGGCGGATACCGATCCTGGGAGCTCAGAGCCCACACCGCGTTCGTCGCCGGTCCGCCCTCGATCCGTCATACGTATTTTTCGCTGTCCGTGGTCCCCACTCGCCAACGGAGGAAACGTGGTCAGTACAACCCATCGTGACGCTGGGGTGGAGGGCGTGGAAGGAGGTGTGGGGGTGACCGCCCTCATGGTCGCCGCCGCCCGGGCGATTGAGACCTACCGCCACGACACTCTGGTACGGGACATCTATGCGGAGCATTTTGTGCTCGCCGCACCGGCGTCCGCCGGCTGGCCGGTCCGCTTGCAACAGGTACCGGACCGGGACGCGAACCCCCTGTGGGGACGATTCGCGCGCTACTTCGGTTTGCGGACGAGGGTCCTCGACGACTTTCTGCTCCGGTCGGTGCACACGGGCAACGCACGGCAAGTGGTGCTGCTCGGCGCCGGGTTGGACTCTCGTGCTTTCCGGCTCGACTGGCCCTCCGGATGTGTGATCTTCGAGATCGACAGGGAGGGAGTGCTGGCGTTCAAGAACAAGGTGCTCGACGGACTGTCGGCGACCCCAAGGGCGGCACGTGTGCCCGTCCCGGTCGATCTCCGCGCCGACTGGGTCGCAGCACTCGCCGACGCCGGTTTCGACACGGCCGCACCGAGCGTCTGGCTGGCCGAGGGGCTGCTGTTCTACCTGCCGGCCATCGCCGAGGAATTCCTCATCGACACGGTGGACCGGTTGAGCACTGAGGGGAGCGCTCTGGCATTCGAGGTCAAGCTCGACAAGGACTTGATGGAGTATCGCGACAGTCCGCTCTACACCTCGACGACACAGCAGATCGGCATCGACCTACTCAGCCTGTTCGACAGGGAGCCGCGACCCGACTCCGCAGGCGCCCTGGAAAGCAAAGGCTGGGCCACCTCGGTCCACACCCCCTTCGACTTCACCCGCCGGCACGGGCGCGGCCCGCTGCCCGAGGACAATGACGCCCTGGCAGGCAATCGGTGGGTCTTCGCAAACAGGCCTTGACCTCGACGTTCGACCTTTTCCCTCTCGATCGGCGCCGCCCTGGAGACCGGCCCGCACCTCGTGAGGGCCCCAGGAGCCGGGGAAATCCTCCCGGACTGAGGCGACGGATGTGCCCTCGCTCAGCCCGCCGCCGTCTCGATGAGCCCGGTCTGGAAGCCGTCGGGCAACGCCTTGAGCTGGATTGGGCGGTGACCGAGTGCCGGCACCCAGCCGCGTTCACCGATTAGCGGCCAATACTGCGGCGAGGCCCTCTTGCAGGTCCCTGACGAAATACTCGGGAACCTCCAGCGACGGGAAATGTCCCCCGCTTTCGGGCGAACTCCATCGGACGATCTGCCGGTACCGCTCCTGCGCCCAGGGGCGCGGACACTTCTCGACGTCGCGGGGATACATGGTGAGTGCCGACGGGACGTCGACCCGAAGTTCGGGATCGAGTGCGTTGTGGCTTTCGTAGTAAATCCGGGCCGCCGAAGCGCCGGTCCGCGTCAGCCAATACAGGGTGACGTCGTCGAGAATGCGGTCTCTGGGAATAGTCTCGAACGGGCTGTCCACGGTGTCTGACCACTCGGCGAACTTGTCAAGGATCCAGGCAAGCAGCCCGATCGGTGAGTCGACGAGCGAGTAGCCGATGGTCTGCGGTCGGGTCGCCTGCTGCTTCGCGTACGCCGAGCGGTGGCGCCAGAAGTCACGGGTTTCCTCGGTCCACTTGCGCTCGACCGCCGTCAGTCCGTCCGTGGTCAACCCGGGCGGCCCCTCCGCGAACGTGGTGTGGATGCCGAGAACGTGCGCCGGGAACCTGCCGCCGAGAACCGTGGTGATATTCCCTCCCCAGTCGCCGCCGTGGGCCACGAACTTGCTGTAGCCGAGCCTTCCCATCAGTTCCACCCATGCGGCCGCGATCTTTTCGGTTCCCCACCCAGTGGTGGCCGGCTTGTCGCTGTAACCGAAGCCGGGTAGTGACGGGACCACGACGTGGAACGCCGGCGTGTCTGCGTCTTTCGGATCCGCCAGCTCGTCCACTACATCGATGAACCGAGCAATGCTGTCTGGCCAGCCGTGCGTCAAGAGCAGAGGAGTGGCATCCGCGCGCGCGGATCGGCGGTGCAGGAAGTGAATTCCCAGATCGTCAATGGTCGTACGGAACTGGCCGATCCGGTTGAGGCGTTCTTCGAACGATCGCCAGTTGTAGCCGGTGCGCCAGTAGTTCACGACATCGACGAGGTCGGCGAGAGGAACACCCTGTTCCCATCGACGAGGGCCGGGCGCGGCGCCAGAGACCGTCTCGGCCTCCGGCAGTCGCGCCGCGGCCAGTCGCGCGTGCAGATCGTCGAGGTCGGCGTCAGTTGCGCGGGCTTCAAATGCTTGCACGTCACTGGTTGGACGGGGCATGGGGCCTCCTGGCCATCGTGGAACCGGCTACGACCTTTCGAGAACCGTCTAAGACGGTTCTAGCAGTTCTCCGAGCCATGCGGCAACCAGCTAAGGTGGTTCCATGCGTGCTGTGTTCCCTGACTTCCGCCTCGGTAATGTGCTGGCGACCAGCTTCACGGGGACTCTGTCGGAGCGTCATGGCGACGCTGTGGAGCGGATTCCCACGCCGCACCGACTCGTCGACTGGCTGTCGGTGAGCGGCCTCGCCGTGGACACCTGCACCCCTGCCCAGCTCGACCTCGCCCGGGAGTTGAGGGAGTCGATTCACGCCGCCGCGACAGCGGCCGCGATCCAGGACGCTCTCCCCGCGTCTGCTGTCCAAGTCATCAATGACTGCAGCGCTCAGGGTCGGGCCGCGGCGATCCTGACGCCCGAGGGCCAGCGGCGATGGCGGCTCAGCTCGGCTTCCTGTGTGGAAGATGCCCTCAGCGTGATCGCCGCCGACGCGATCAGCGTCATCGCAGGCGAGCGAGACGGGAAATTGGCCTTGTGCGCCTCACCGACCTGCCAAGCCGCCTTCTTCGACACGAGCCAGAGTCGTACCCGCAAATGGTGTGACATGAACACGTGCGGGAATCGTCAGAAGAAAGCGCGCTTCAACGCCAACCAGCGCAAGAACCCCAGATCAGCAAAGTAATCCCTACCTCGTACATCCGCCATGCGCGCGGCACGCTCACGAAGGTTGGAGGGACAGGGGGCGGTCCTGCCCTGACTCGATCTGCTCGGAATCGAGCCTCCATCAGACCTGGAGCGCCGCCCTGGTTCCACTCGTCGATGAGGCTTCGTCAACTGCGTGCCATGGCGCCGGTGGTCCTGGCGGGCGCCTGGTCGGTGCACCGCGACTCTCACCGTGTCGCGCCCGCGGAACGCTCTGGCGCTCATCCCGCCTGAGCCTCGCCCGACGTAATGGTGGAAGTGCCTTGGACACTGACGTCATGTCGGTGACATGACCCCCGCATCCGCGGTCACGCCGTCGGACGATCGCTGCCCGGTCTGCCACGAGCCGACTTCCGCGCAAACGCAGTTGTGGACGCTGAGCTCCCAACACCGCTCATCTGAAGGCGAGGTCGAATACCGCGCCGGTGGCTGCGGCTGCCTCGTCATCCTGATCGACGGCGAGATGATCAGAGCCTCTTCGACGACCGTCGGTAGTCCGTCGCTGGAGATCCGCCCGCAGCGCAGGGCATACGGGTCAGCCTGCGGCAGCGCCCTGAGCGACGGCCCCGGCTCGGGTGAGGGTGAAGCGGTAGGAGCCGGTGCCGGTCTGGATCAGGTTGCCGCCGAGGACGAGGCGGTCGACGAGGGCCGCGCAGCTTCCTGCAGCCCAGCTCATCCATGCGCAAAAGATCGACGCGGCCGCGGCGGGCGATCGTCTTGGTCCGAGTCTTATGGCGCGATGAGCTGGGTGCAGCACCCTCGGGAGTCGTCAACGAGCTTCGGTAGCGAGCGCCCGCAGCATTTGTTGCTGGTGTCGGTGGCCGATCGTCTCGTAGCCGATCACGGTGACGAAGGGGGCGAGCATGACGACGAGCAGGCAGACCGCGATCGCGACGCCGGTCGCGGCCAGGAGAACGGCCACGAGTAGTACGGCGAGCGTGAGGGAGATCAGGAGCAGGTGGAATGGGTCTGCCGCGGACAGCAGCAGGGTGTGCAGCAAATAGACCATCAACAGGTAGAGCCCGACCGGAACGGCCAGGGACAGGACCACGGCGACGTCGCTGAGCTTGGAGTGGTGTTCCAGCTGCAGTCCGGCCACGTGCAGTCCCGCCCCGGCACCGGCGATCCCGATGAACAGGGGGATGTGCCCGTAGCCGAAGAGGTAACCGCGGCTGCGCCGGTGTACGAGGACGTCACCGAAGGGGGTGGAGAAGTAGACCCACCACATGCCGAAGGTCAGTCCGACGCCGGCGATGACGACGGCGATCGCGTTGCCGCTCCAGTGCGTGCCGTCCACCCCGCCGAGGAGACCGCCGGAGGAGGCGACGGTACCGACGACGCCCTCGCCGAGCACGATGATGGCGAACAGGCCGTAGCGCTCGGCGACGTGGTGAGGGTGCCAGGGTGTGCCGCCCGCGGGGCCTTGGGTGAGCACCGGCAGTGCCAGTTCCAGCGCCCCGAGCACGACGAACGCGGTGAACACGGCGGCCAGCGGCAGGTGGGTGAAGGCGACCACGATCCAGCCGAGTTGGACGATCACGGTCCAGCGGATGTTGGCCATGCCGACGTCGTGGTAGGCGGGGGAGTCACGGGCGGCGCGCCACCACTGGAGCACCATGGCAATGCGCATCACGACGTACCCGAGCACCATGACGCGCAGTTCGAGGTGTTCGCCCTCCTCGACGGAGTGGAACATCGCGGGCAGCCCGAGGGAGAACACGACGACGCCGATCATCTGCACCATCGTCAGCGCCCGGTAGAGCCAGTCGTCGGTGCCGAACGCGGAGGCGAACCAGCTGAAGCTGATCCAGGCGACGCTGACCGCGAACATCGCGAGGACGAACGCGGTGACCGCCTGACCCGCGTGCCCTTCGGCGACCATCTCAGCGAAGTGGGACGCGGCCGTGCCGACGGCTACCACGAAGGTGAGGTCGAACAGGAGCTCCAGCGGCGAGGAGACCCGCCCGTGTTCCTCCGGGTCACGCCCTGTCATCGGGATCAGGCGACGTGAGAGAGCAGCTTTATGGGGATTGTCGGCAGCGCTGGTGTGCGGGGAATCGTCCATGTGCACCATCATTTCTGACGCGGTCTGTTACAGGATCGCGCCGCACGGTACCGGTGTTTGCGGGGCCGTCTTCGCCACGCCTTGCCAGGCGCAGACATGTGCTCGCCATGATTCCGTCGCTGACGATCGCGGCATCCACTGAGCCCTGCAGCGGCTGGTCATCTGCCACATTGCCGCCGTACGGGTGGCGAATGGGCCGGACTTCGCCGCCGCGGACGAGTACGGCCCGGGGCAGGGAAGCAGTGTGAGCGCACCGATGTCGCCGACCCTCCAACAGCGCTCAGAACTGGCTGCCAGGACGCCGCGGCCAGGGCTTCGTTCGCGTTGATGCCGAGGCTGTCCAGCCTTCGGGTCCATACGCCTAGGACCCGTCCCTCCGGAAGGACGAGGCCGTCGGGAAGGCGATGTCGGAGCAGCCGCGGCGCCGGGTGACGTCGTCGACGTAGGCGCGGAAGATCTTTGTCATCCGCGGGGACACCAGGCGGTTGTATCCGTGGGCGAGGGTCATGGTGTGGACCTGGGGGTGGCCGTCGCAGATGGAGGAGGCCCACCAGACGGGTTCCTCGGTGCTGCGCCCGGCCTTGCCCGGTTCGGCGGGCTCCGGCTTCTCGTCGGAGGAGGTACTGGTGAGCAGGACCTTCGTCGCGTCCGCGCCGGAGTACGTGTGCAGCGAGACGAACCACTGGCCCGGGCGCTCCGGTCGGATGAGGGATCTGTGCTCGGCCGTGCCCCGAAGGTAAAGCCCTGTCGCCCGGTTCTCATTGACGATCAGTCCGCACTGCTCGTCCCAGAGCTTGGCGTCCGTACGGCTTTCGAGGACCTGGTCCGGGTAGGTCCTCTGTCGCGCGTAGCCCGCCTTGGAGTACCAGGCGCAGGTGCCCTCGGCGCGGGCTGCTGGTATCGGGCCCTCGGACAGCGCTGGGACGTCGTCCGGGGCGTCGGGCAGCCGCTCGGCGCAGCCCAGCCGTTCGGCGAGGTTGTTGGCGGTGCGCACGGCTGTGTCCGCGAGGATGTTGCGGTCCGAACCGCCCAGCTGGCCGCCCTCCAGGAACGACCGCTTCGGGTCCAGTAGTTCGGCACGGGCCCACAGAGCGTTGATGGGCCGGGAGCCCACCTTCCCCTCGGCGCACGGCAGGTGCACCACGACCCCGGCGTCGCCGACGACACCCGCGATACCGCCGCCCAGCGGCTGGGCCGGGTAGGCGGTCCCGCCGTAGGGGTTGAGGAGCTGCTCCAACGGGTCGTCGGCGACCACCTGTTGCGAGCCCGGCATGACGCCCACCGCCCCGGTGAAGAACAGGCGCCCCTCCGAGTCCCTGCCGTGCTGCTCTCCTGCCTCGGTGCTGAACAGCTCACACTCCTGACCGGAGAGCAGGTCGTCGAGCTCGATGGGGTCGTAGGAGACCCGGTGCGTGACCTTGCCGCCCGCCGGGGACAGCGCGAGTACCCGGCCCGCCGGCACGAGCCCCGCACACGCTTCGTCGATCTGATGCCGACCGCTCAGCACCAGCCAGGTCTCCCTGCCACCCCAGCCGATGCCGCCTATGGCGACCAGGCAGAACAGCACATTGGCGACCTTCTGTACCCACTCCGGTGCGCGCACCGTTCCCCCGTCCCCCATGACTCCGATCGCCCCCGAAGCTATCAACCGCCACTGACAGAGCGGCCGTACAGCCACAGGATCCTCACCCGTACCTGAGCGTCGGTGACGAAAAGCCCGCTGCCACGATGGTCCGCGGCTGAACGCAGGATTCGTGTTGTAGCTGCCGCCGCGAGGGCAGAGGGTTGCAATGAGCCGGGTTCACAGTGAGCTGTTCTGGCGTACGCACTCGATGAGGTAGTCGCCCGTATCCGGTTCGATGACGACACCGTGAGCTTCGCTGTGGAAGCCGGGGAAGGCGCGGTCGAAGGCTTCCAGGGCGCCCAGGTAGCGCAGCACCGGGCCGTCGTGGGTGCCGAGTGCTTCTCCGGGCATCAGTACGGGAATGCCTGGCGGGGTGACGGTGACCATGGCGGCGGCCACGCGTCACGCGGCTTCGGCGAGGGGCAGACGTTCTGTGCCGCCCCGGATCAACAACTGGTAGCAACGCTGGGGCGGGGCGACGGGTTGGGGCAGGTCCTGGAAGGCGGTGTCCAGGGCCTCGATCAGGTCCGTGCGGGTGAGGTGTTCGTGCATCTCCTGGCACAGACCGCGCAGGGTGCTGCGGCCGTAGCGCCAAGGATGGCGCTCGACCAGTTCCGGCAGGACCCGGTCCGGCGGGGTGTCGGCATCGGCATCGTGGAGGGCCTTGAAGTCCATCAGGGTGCCCCATTTGCCCTAGGTGATGCGCATGGAGAACAGGACCAGTGTGGTGTACGTGTCGGTCTTCTCCACCACGATGCCGCGTCCCGTGAGGTAGGCGGTCAGGATGCGGGCGGGGATGCCCCACGGCGGGCTCCGGCCCGCGGCTGTGACGCCGGGGCAGGTCAGTGTCACCTTGATGGGGTCCAGCATGCACTGGCCCCGGCTCAGTCCGGGGAAGCCGTGCCATTCGGCATCGGGCTCCAGCTCCCAGCATCGAGGATCGGTCGCCAGCAGAGCCGGGGAAGCGTCGGCGAGCGCCGTCTCCACCCCGCTGTCCGGTTCGGTGACGGTCGCGGGCTGCCAGACGCCGAAGAACCACGGCGGCCGGTCACCGGCCGCCGCGATCCGGCGCCCGGTACGGACGATGGCCTGCCGGAACCGGATCGCTTCGGTGACCGCCTCGTCGACCAGCCACTCTCCCTGTGATCCGTCCATCATCGCCCCGGCGACGTCGAGCGAGGCGATCGCCGGATACTGCGCCGAGGTGGTGCCGTGCACGCGACGCCGCTCTACCTCATCGAGGCCGACAACTGTCCTGAGGGCGCCGGAGGGTCGCGCTGTTTCGCCGCGTTCTCTACCTTCGCCGCCGTGCTCACCTCGTGGAGGAATGCCGGCCCCCTGATCGCGCCCGCAGATTACCGGTCCGACGTCCTTGTTGAGCGGCATCCGATCCGGCCTTGGAGATCGGGCGTTGCTGAAGAGGACCGTCAGCCGCCAGCGGGGAGGTCGCGTTGAGTCCGCATGCACATGGCTGTCACATCCGCTAAGTTGAACACGTTCAAGAAACCGTGTCGACGGAAGCCGTGGGGGCCGTGGCGATGAGACGGAGCGTCAAGACAGGGATGGCCGGCGGGGCGTTCGCCGGCATGGTGGGTGTCGCAGAGGTGCGCGCCTACTACCTGTACGAAGGCTTGACCGGCGGCAACACAGAGCAGGCCGCGCACGCGTCACCCGTCGGGACCGGACGGCACAACGCCGCGGAAGTCCACGCCACCGCACGCGACTTCCTGGCCGCGTGGGCAAAGAACGACCAGCCCGCCGCCGGTGAACTGACCAACCGACCCGACGCCGCCACCACTGCGTTGCACTCCGCGGACAGGGATCACCCGTGGGCTCGGCACACGGACCGTGCCGATGCCGCCGGCGCAGGCGCAGGCGCAGGCGCAGGCGCAGGCGCAGGCGCGAGCGGTGCACTCGGTCGCCTCTCGGGGGCGAGAAGCGAGGGAGGACGTGATCGGCATATGACGGAGACGGGGACGAGGACGGGGCTGGGGGCAGGGACGACGCGGCAGCAGCAGGCGGCGCGTTGCGCGATCGCGCTGGTCTGGTTCTACGAGGGGTTCTGGTGCAAGGTCTGGCCGGGGCGAGCGGATCAGCGGGCCATCGTCGCTGACGTTCCGTTCCTGCCGGGGTGGGCGGTGACAGCGGCGCTGGTGCTGATCGGACTGGCCGAGGTGGGGATCGGAGTGTGGGTCCTCAGCGGGTGGAGGACGCGTGCGGCGGCGGTCGTGCAGACGGCACTCGTGGTGGGGTTCAACTCAGGAGGGCTTCTGTTCAGTCCAGGCCAGATCGAGGAGCCAGGTCGGCTGGTCACGCAGGATCTGGCCTTTGTCGCGCTGATCTGGGCGGTGGCCCGGACGGCGCCGCGCAAGGTGGTGGTCGTGTGAAGGGGACACCTTGGCAGCGCGGCCGGCTCCTCGCCGGCGCGGGAGGGCCCCGCCTGTTGTTCGGGCGGATGTACGAGGACTGGGGCATCGAGCTGACGGTGCTCCCAGAGCCGGGCGCACGGGTGCTGTGTATCGCGTCGGCGGGCGACACCGCCGCGGCCTTGCACGACGCGGGCCACGACGTGACAGCGGTGGACATCAATCCGGTGCAACTCGCCTACGCTCGCGAGCGCCTCGCCTGCGGCAGGACCACCGAAGGATCGGCCGAGGCGATGATGCGGCTGGGGCGACACATCGCAGCGGCGATGGTGCCCGCGTGGCGACAACCGGCGCTGCGCGCCTTCCTGAGCCTCGAAGACCCGGTGGAACAGGCTCGCGTCTGGCGTGCGGAACTGGACACTCCGGGGCTGCGACGGCTGATGAGGGTGGCACTTCGCCCCAGCGGGGCCCTGGCCGTGGCGCTGCGCCCGTCGTTCGCGGACGTCGTGCCGCGACGGTTCGACAACGTGCTCCGGCGGCGCATCGAGCGAACAGTGGCCACTCACCCCAACGCCCGCAACCCGTGGCTGTGGCACCTGCTCTGCGGCACTGAACCGCCGGGTACCGCGGTCCCGACAGCCTCCGGGCCGGCACTCGTCTGCGACGACGTCGTGCACACCCTGGAGCAGGCGCCGGCGGGCAGCTACGACGCAGTGACCCTGTCCAACATCTTGGACGGTCCCGGACCGGACTTCGCCCGTCGGCTGCGCACCGCCGTGCGGCATGCCGTCCGCCCCGGCGGTGTGGTCGTCATACGCAGCTTCCGCGAACCGGGCCCCGCCGGAGCCGGCTGGGCCTCACAGGACCGCTCCGCACTGTGGGGCATCGTGCGGGTGATTCGCCTCGGCGGCGGCCGTGGCCCACGCGAGGACCGGAGGATCGAGCCGTGAGATACCTGCTGCAGCGTCACCCCATCGCGATCAAGGCGCACTTCGCGCATTCGCTGGTGCTGACGTACGCGCTTTCCGCCGAGGCGCTGCGTCCACTCGTCCCGCCCGGTCTTGAACTCGACACCTACCGGGCCACGGAGCAGGATCCGGAACTCGGGTTCGTCGCGGCCGCTCTGGTCGACACCCGCGCCCTGCGGCCGGCACGGTTGCCCGCCCGATTCGGCGGCAACTTCCGGCTGACCGGCTACCGCATCTTCACGCGTTTCCGTACCCCCGGCGGGCGCACCATGCGGGGGCTGCGCATCCTGCGCAGCGATACCGACAGCCGTCTGATGTCACTCGGCGGCAACGCGCTGACCCGCTACAACTACCGCCTGGCCCGCATCAGTTCACAGCTGAACGCCGGAGGGGACACTCTCGATTTCCGCGTGGACAGCGCCGACGGCCAGGCGGACCTGCAGGTGCGCGCCCACCTGCACAGTGCCCCCGCGCCACTGCCCGTCGCCAGCCCGTTCGCGGACCAGCACGCCGCCCGTCGCTTCGCCGGCCCGCTGCCGTACACCTTCGAACACGAACCGCAGACTCGCTCTGTGGTGATCGTCAAGGCGTTCCGTGCGCACTGGGACCCCCAGCCCGTATCCGTCGATGTGCACCGCCTCACCTTCTTCGACCACGGCCCGCTCGCCGGCACCCGTCCGGTCCTGGCCAACGCCTTCCATGTCGCCGACGTGGACTACGGATGGCACCGCGGCCTGCGCCGCGCCGAGAACGGCGGTCTCCGATGAAACGCGGGTCAGGCGTCCGTGACGTCATCGCCTACAACTGGCCTCGGTACGCCACAGGCCTGGCCACCGTCGCCCTCACGACCTCCCTCTCCGGGCGGCCGCACCGCCCTCTGCGCGCACTCGCACGAGCCGGCGCCGTCTCCGCGACGGGCCTGCTCGCCTCGGCGACGGCGGCAAGCTGGTACGTCTACGACCACTCCGGCCTGTACGACTACCACTGGCTGGAAGCACTGCTCCCCGACGTCCCGTCGGCGTACGTGGTGGTGAGCACGGGCCTCGACGAAGTGAGCGGCCCACTGGCCGCACGCTGGCCGACCGCGCGCCAGATCTCTGTCGACCTCTTCGATCCGGAACTGATGACCGAGGGCTCGATCCGCCGCGCCCGCCGCCGTGTTCCACCGCCGGAACACTCCGTCCCGGGACGACCACACGCACTGCCGCCGGAGTCCTCCTCGGTGGATGCCGTGCTGATGGTGTTCGCCGCTCACGAACTGCGCACTGCCGCGGACCGGGAGCGGCTGTTCACGGAGTGCGCCCGACTCCTGCGGCCGGCAGGCACCCTGATCCTTGCCGAACATCTCCGGGACACAGCCAACGTCCTCGCTTTTGGCCCCGGCGCCTGGCACTTCTTTGCCCGAACCGAATGGTTGCGCCTGGCCTCACACGCCAGACTGCGACCACGTGCGGCCAGCAGAATCGCGGGCCTGGTGACGGCCTTCGCGTTCACCAAGGAGTGAGGATGCATCAGTTCCCGGCGCTCGCATGGCAGTTGCGCCTGGTGGGAGTGGCCCTGATCGGAATGGGGCTCGTGCACGCCGCGCTGCCCCGCATCCTCGGCTGGCCCGCGGACCTGCGAGGCAGCAGCCTGCTGACCCGCCAAGTCTCCTACGCCCACCTGTTCTTCATCGCCCTGACGTGCGCCCTCCTTGGCACACTTCCTCTGTTCTTCGCGTCAGAACTCCTCAGCGGCGCGCCCCTGCCCACGTTCCTGTTGTGCGCGCAGACGCTGTTCTGGGGGCTGCGCTGGGCCATGGAGTTCGCGTACTTCTCGCCCAAGCTCTGGCGCGGCCACCGGCTGCGCACGGCCGGACACGCGGCGCTCGCCGTGCTGTGGACCTGGGTGACCGGGGTGTTCGTGACAGCGACGGCACACGCGATCGGCTAGCGAGCTGCTGCCGCCCACGCCAACTCACGGACCGGACAACCAGTCGGGGTCGCGGGGGCGGAGGACGGCTCAGATCACGCGGAAGAGGCCGGCGGCGGCGTGGACGTCGGTGAAGTCCTCGATGGAGCGGAGGTTGTCGCACAGCGTTTAAAGGACCGAGTCGGCTTCGGTCGCGCGTGGGGTGCCGACGGCCACGCCGAAGGCCCGGGAGTCCAACCGGTGCTTGGCGTCGTTCCAGGCGCGCATCCATTCCTCGGTGACGCCGCAGTCGTCGTCGGTGATCATCACAAGGTCGCCGCGCATGCGGGCGGCATTGTTGAACTCCTCCTCCAGCGGCCCCGAGGCTGCTGACAGCGGCCTCTGGTAGCTGGTTCCGCCGCCGAGGAAGGTCTCCGTGAAGTCGAGCAAGCTCCCTCAGGGCGCAGCCGAACACCGCGGTGGCGCAGCGCGGTTGGCCAGGTGGGGGGGGACTATGAGCGATGACGTCCTGTCGACAATTCCGACGGATCCGCGGTAACAACCTGAACGCGATGCGGTCGACCGTGTCGTCCCGTTCGCCGAAGAACTGGCTCCCGGGGTGGCCGGTGGCGTGGACGCAGCGATCGACGTGACATCCTCCTTGAGGCCCGCGGCGACGACGGTTTCACCACGCTCGCGATCGAGGCTCCGTGTTACGGAGCGTCCACCACGTTGGGCGCACTGGATTACGCCTGACCCCGTGGATTCGCCCGGTTTGAGTTCGCCATCTGGAATCCAGAACGCGCCTGGTTCAGCGAGGACCAACTGACCGTCCTGGCCGACCTGTTGGGCCACTCCATGAGGCAGGTCAGCCCGTTGCCGGTTGCTCGACCTGGGAGCGAGTCACGGCGAGCGGGGCGGTAGGAGGCGGTTCCTGTCTCGATGCATTCCGAGAGACGAAGAGCATCTCCAAGCCGCGGGTATCCGACGAGTCCCCCGCTGCCGGGACGTACCGGTCAGGGCACCTTGGCTGCCCGGGCAGTGGGCTTGCTTCCGCACCTGTCAACAGAACCCGGCGATACGTGTGACTGCTTCGGTGAGGATCTCCGGTGCGCGGCCGAAGTTGAGCCGGGCGAAGCCGGAGAAGCCGTAGCGGTGGCCGGAGTTCAGGGCGACCTTGGCGGTGTCGAGGATGTGGGCGGCGGGGTCGTCGCCCCAGCCGAGGGCGCGGAAGTCGATCCAGGCCAGGAAGCCGGCCTGTGGTGGTGTGTAGTGCGCTGCGGGGAGGTGTCCGTCGAGGAGTTCGGCGAGCAGGCTCCGGTTGCGGTCGAGGATGTCCAGGACATCGGCGAGCCAGGGCCCGCCGTCGTTGAAAGCGGCCACGGTGGCGATCACCCCCAGATGCCCGGTGCGGTAGAGGCAGTGCGGCGACATCCGCTCGACGTACCGCCGCGGCACCGGGTCGGCGGTGACGAGGGTGGCGGCCTTGAGGCCGGCCAGGTTCCATCCCTTGCTGGCGGACAAGAAGGAGAAGCCCCAGCGTCTTGCCTCGTCCGACACCGACAGGAAGGGGACGAACTCCGCGCCGGGGAGCGCAAACCGGAGCGGCCGGGCGGGGTACGGCCCGGCAGGGTGTTCGTACGGTTCAGGGGAGTGTGCGCGCGGAACGCCGGGAGACCTGAAGGTCAGGAGGAGGAGAGCCGTCCCTCTGCGGACGTCTCACCAGGGGCCGCGTCCAGGTGGCGGGTGAGCCATCCGGCGACGAGGTCCAGCAGGCCGGGGTCGACCGGCTCGCGCATCAGGCGGCGGTAGGAGTTCAGGCTGGGACGTCCGGAGTCGTGCCGCAGAATGTGGGTGAGGCCGGCGATGCGGTGGGTCTCCGCGCCGCCGGGGACCAGCCGGGCGATCCGGCCCAAGTCGGCCGGGCCGACCTGGAGGTCCTTGTCGCCGGTGACGGCGAGGACGGGGGCGTTGATGACGGCGAGGTCGTCCCGGGTGTCATGGACGAGCATCTCGCGCATCCAGCGGGCGTTGACCCTGAATCCGGCTACGCGCGCCACATCCGTACGGGTCTTCTTCACCCGGGCGAGGGCCCGGCTCCCCAGCGCCCCCAGCGGCCGGCGCAGTAGCCGGACGGGCGCGGGCATGCTTCCGACGACCGAGCGGCCCTGCCGCCGGAAGGCCTCCTCGCCCAGGTCCGCAAAGCCGGCCAGCAGCACCACCGCCCGTACGTCCGTCCGGGCAGCCAGTGCCATGGCGTGCAGGGCGCCCTCACTGTGACCGACCACGCCGACCGCCTCGGCGCGGATGTCGGACCGGCCGGCCAGGGCGAGCAGCGCCGCGGCGGCGTCCCTGCGGTTGTCGGTGAAGCCGGCGGCCCGCCAGTCGCCCGGGTTGGCGCCGGCGCCGCGCCGGTCGTAGCGCAGGGTGGCGATCCCTCGTACGGCGAGGGTTTCGGCCATCGGCCGCCCCAGATTCATGGTGAGTTTCGGGGTGTTGCCCTCGCGGTCCAGTGGACCGGAGCCGTGCAGCAGCAGGACGGCCGGGTGCGGTCCCGGGCCGGCCGGGAGTGTCAGGGTGCCGGCCAGCGAGGTTCCGTCGTCCGCGGTGACCGTCATGTCGACGTCGGGCAAGGCTCCGCCTCTTTCGTTTCGCGCCACGTTCATTCTCAACTTCATTTCAACTTTATTCTCAACTACGAGAACGTTATCAGATGTGAGATTATGAAGTCATGGCTACCGCGGATCTCCTCCTCCACCCGGTCCGGATGCGCATCCTCCAGACCCTGGTCGGCGCCGGTGAGCTGACCACCGCCCAGCTCCGGGAACGCCTCCCGGACGTCTCGCCGGCCAGCATGTACCGGCACGTCGCGACCCTCGCCAAGGCCGGCGTCCTGGAAGTGGTCCAGGAACGACCCGTACGAGGGACGGTCGAACGCAGCTATCGGGTCAGGCAGGACGGGGCACTCGTCGACGAGGAAGCCCGTGCCGCCATGACCAAGGACGACCACCGGCAGGCCTTCACCGTTTTCACCGGGGCGATGATGGCCGACGTCGACCGCTACCTCTCCCGCGACGACGCCGACCCCTCGCGCGAGGGCGTCCTCTACCGGCAGGGAGCGGTGTGGGCGACGCCCGAGGAGTTCACCGAGCTGGTGGAGGAACTGGAGGCACTGGTCGCCCGTCGTACGGGACACAGCCCCGGCGACAGCCGCGTCCGTCACGTCATCAGCCTCGCCCTGGTCCCTGACAAGGCGGCGGGGGAGGAGGACCAGGCCTCCTGACCCCCGTACAAACGCGAGCCCCGGAGGGCACCCCCGGGGTCGCCCGTTACGGGCCCGGGGCTGTGGGCCCGTAACTACGAGGTCGGGACTACGAAGATGCGCCTACGAGAATGTGTCTACGAGCCTTGGTTCTTGCTGGGGGCGACCGGGAAGGATGCCTCGTCGCGGTCCGTGCCGTCGGTGATCCACCATCTGTCGTCGCCGAGAAGGGTCAGTTCCGCGCGGCCGTCGCCGTCCCAGTCCTGGACGGCGAAGAGTGCGCCGTCGGGGCCGTCGCCATTCGGAACGGAGCGCTTGGTGGCGCGCCAGGGCTTCGACCCGAGCCCGTGCTCGGAGCCGCCCCGCAGCACCTCGATCCGCGCGTCCCCCTCCTCCTTCTTCTTGGTGAGCTGCACGGCCAGGTCGTCGCAGCCATCGCCGTTGAAGTCTCCGGCGGCGAGCCTGGTGCCGAAGCCCTCCTTGAAGTCGCCGCCCTCCATGGTGACCCACTTCCCAGGCTCCTTCCCGTAACGGACGCTGACCTGGCCGCGCCGGTGGGGAGTGTCGACCTCGTCGTAGCTGTCGACGAAGCTCCGGCCGACGGCGACGTCCTGCCGCCCGTCGCCGTCGAAGTCGCCGAAGACGACGTTCTCGCCCTCCGGCAGCCGCTCGGGTTCCTTGCTCAAACCGCCGGCGGTACGGGCGCCGCCGGTGAACAGCAGGGGCGGATCCCACGGGGAGTCGTAGAGCGCGAGATCGGTGGCGCGGTCGTCGTTCGCGTCCCCGGCGACCAGCAAGGGATTCGCGCCGTCGTGGACCGGACTGGGAATCTCCGCGGTCCGGGCGGGGGCGCCGGAGCGCTTGAACGGTCCCTTGAGGACTACCAGTTCCTTGTCCTCGATCGAGTCCCTGAAGACCACCAGGTCGGTGTGGCCGTCCCCGTCGAAGTCACCGGCGATCGGCGCGGTGTGGTACCCGCTGCCCGGCAGCGGGACGCGCCCGTGCGGTCCGTCGGCCTGCGGGCCCTTGGGGCCTCCCCACAGGACCTGGGCGGCAGAGCTGACGACGAGGTCGGCGTGGCCGTCCTCGTCCAGGTCGGCGACCGTGGGCTGCAACGGGTCGTCGCCCACCTGGATGCGGTCCGGCACACCGAGGTCTTCCTGGGTGAGGACGGTCGTGCGGTCGTGGTCCGGACCGTGCTCGGAACCGGGCACGACGACCACGTCGACCTTCAACGACCGGGAGATCTCATGCACCAGATCGACGGAGCCGTCTCCGTCGAGGTCGGGGGTCGCGGGCGGGTCCTCGCGGGCCGCATCAGCCGGGCGGCAGGGGCTGTTGGGCACCGGGCGCACGCCGTCGGACGGGCGAAGGACGAGGAACGCCACCACCGCCACCACTACGAGGGAGGCCGTCACGGCGTGCCATATGCGCAGGTGGCGGAAGAACGGACCGCCTGCTGTCGGAGAGTGCATCAGTTCACTGCACGGGCGTGAACGCGGCCCGCGCAAGGAAGTGGATCATTTTGTTACGGGGGTGATGCACGACGGTCCTTCATGGACGAGTGGCTGTGCCCCGGCCGTCACGCGGTGGGATTCACATTCCAAGCCGCAGGCAGATCAGCGCCGCAGAGGACACGGACGAAGTCGTCCTCGCGCACGATGTTGTGCTCCTGGCAGTCGGGGCACCGGCGGAACACCACCTCGTGAGTGAAGCCGGAGGGCCGCCCGGGCTCCACGTCGTCCAGAGCACGGGCGACTTCCGATCAGGAGCTGACATCCGGGCAGTACCCGGTTGACTGATTGCTGACCTCGCTCACGGCCCACCGGCCCGCCGCGCGCACGAAGCCGATCTCACCGGCACCCAGCAGCACGTCTCCGCCGGCACAGGCCACATGCTCACTTCGTCGCGGCGCCGGCCGTAGCACACCGTCCATACCGATAACGAAGGTGAAAGGTTCGGCCGGCTCCGCCGCGGATCTCTCAGCTGTCCAGCTGCCGAAGTCGGCCGCCGAGCTGATACGGCACCCGCCGCCACCAGGCCGGACCCCAGCCTTCAGTTCGACCGGTCCGACATATGCCTAACTCCGCCCCCGCGCACTCACGTCAGCCAACCTGGAGCACTTCCGGCACACGCCCCAGCTGCGTCGCGCCGCACCCTTGCCGCAGGGCCCAGGCTCCGCACTGCGCCATGGCTTGGCTCAAATCACCAGTCACCATGGAGAGTTGACCATGAGGAATTGTCAAATTCTGTGGATTGAGCAGGGGTTTCAGGGCGGTGTTTGCGTTGGGTGCGTTGCGTCGTAGCGGTGTCGGTTGTTGTTGATCTCGTGGCGGTGTGTGGTGGCCCATCCTCCGAGAGCGACGACGGAGTCCAGGAGTGTCGCGCCGAGTGCGGTGAGCGTGTAGTCCACACGTGGGGGAACGCTGGGGTTCGTTTCCCACTGTGCGGGCTGGTGCATTTCACTACACGTAAGTCGCCCAGACACCCGTGACGGGTCACGCCTCGGCGGACACGGTGGCCTTCGCCTTCTCGCGGACGTTGAGTCGCCACCGGCACCGCTCTGGCGCGCACAGCAATAACAGGACTGATCGGTGACAGTCGTCACGGTCGGTCAGTTGTGCTTCCTCCTCCCCAGAGACATGGAGTTTTCCATGCACACGACTGGAGACACCGGCCGCACCACGACCGGCCGGCGCCGGTTCCTGGGCCTGGCCACGGGGGCCGTGGTCGCCGCCCCGCTCAGTGCACCCTGCCAGGCCCAGGCGGCGACAGGCAGTTCGGTACTCGCGGGTATGACCGCTGCGGCCGTCGCATCTCAAGAGCCGGTACAGCCGGTTGCCGGGTTGGTCTGGGCAGTTGGACGAGCGGTCGTACTTCTTCGACACGCTGGCGGAGTACCAGTGAGCGCGTGACGCGGCCGGGCTCATGCCGTCCTCGAGTGACCAGCTGGTCAGGCCGGTGCTTGAGATCTGCGAGCACTCCGACCTCGTGCCGTGGCAGCTCACCTCGACGTTGCTTGACCGCTATAGCGCGAGGGGGTTGGCGTCAGGAAAGGGGCGCTGCCACCAGGTCAGCCAGGACGGCAAGGGCGGAGTGGACCGATGGGCGATCATGAGGTGGTCCTGTTTACGCGGATCAGGGTCTGCTGCCCGTTGGCGACGAGCTTGCGGGCGCCGTCGGTCTGAACGCCGTAGACCTCCAGCTGACAGACGGTCAGGGTCCGTCCGGGCTTGAGGACGGTGCCGATCGCTTCGAGGTGGTCGCCGGCGGCGGGCGCGAGAAGGTTGATCTTGTACTCCACGGTGAGGACCTCGGAGTCCTCGTCGAACAGGGTGAGCGCGGCATAACCGCCGGCACTGTCGGCGATGGCGCTGGTGGCACCGGCGTGGACATAGCCATGCTGCTGAGTGACCTCAGGCCGGGCCGGGAGCACGATGTGTACCCGGCCGGGGCCGATATGAGCGAGTCGCGCGCCAAGATGTGACATCAGGCCCTGCCGGTCGAAGCTGTCCTGGACACGCTTTTGCACCGTGGGGCTCGTCTGCTCCTGCCGCGTGTGGTCTTCCATGTGCGGACTCTCCTTCGGGTGCGTGTCGGATGAAGCGGGACGGGTTCCTCAGCCAGCCAGGCGTTCCACCAGCAAGAAGGCACCGACGGCGATCATCATGGCACCGCTGATGCGGGTGACGACCCGGGCGGCCGAGGGGCGGGTCTTCAGCACCGTGCGCGCCAAGAGACCGACGGCGAGATAGACGAGGGCGCAGGCCGTGACATGGATCGCGGCAAGGAGCCCGGTCTGCGCGGTGACAGGCCAGCCCGTCCCGTCACTGATGAACTGCGGGAACAGCGAAAAGTACAGCAGCAGCACCTTGGGGTTCAGGCCACTGATCACGGTGCCCTTGAGTGCGATCCGCCGACGCGACGGGGCCATGGCCTCCTCGGACGCTGCTACGACGCCGGGCTGCCGCAGCAGCCCCCAGCCGAGCCATATCAAGTAGGCGGCTCCGGTAACGGTCAGAGCGGTGAGGACGGTCGGGGAGTTTGCCACGATCACCACCAGGCCGACCACGGCGAGCAGCGCGTACGCCAGGTGCCCGGCTATGAGTCCGGCGACGGCCGGAATGACTGACCGCTCCCGCAGCCCGGCAGTGATCGCATACGCCCAGTCCGCGCCCGGCGTGAACACAAACAGCAGGTCCACTGCCAGGAAGGCCGCCACCGTCGTCGTATCCATCAATCGTTCCCTCTCACTCTTCCAGCCCTGGAGGGAAGATTAGGTTGGATATCCCCAAAGATGTTTGCGTATTTACCTCATGATCGCGCCTGGTCGGGGAGAATCTTCTTCATGGATGCCTTGGACCGGAAGATTCTTACCGAGCTGCAGCTCGACGGCCGTCTGACGGTCACCGAGCTGGCTGCTCGCGTGCAGCTCAGCGTCTCGCCCTGCCACCGCCGGCTGCGCGACCTCGAGCGCGAGGGCGCCATCCGCAGCTACCGCGCCGTGGTCGACCCTGGCGCCGTCGGCCTGAATTTCGAGGCCCTCGTCTTCGCCACGCTGCGCTGGGAGACTCCCGACACCGTGACGGCCTTCGAAGAGGCCGTGGCCGCCGTCCCGCACGTCATCGAGGCACAGCGCCTGTTCGGCGAGCCCGACTACCTCCTGCGGGTCGCAACCGTCGACCTTGCCGCGTTTCAGCAGCTCTACGACCAGCAGCTCGCCCGACTGCCCGGTGTCCAACGCCTGACTTCGACCCTGGTCATGAAGAACGTGGTTCAGGACAGACCGCTACCTGAATAGCTGCACCCCGGGAACAGAACTCGCACGCTCGCCGACGCCAGGGAGCCGCACGGCGTCCGGTTCGGGCGTCACCTCCTCCGGGAATTTACGAACCCGCGCGGTTCCGCGTTCGACTGCCTGATGGTGGCCGGCCGGGACCTTCGAGGCCGCCCGTACCTGGAGCGGCGCGCCGCCCTCCTGGACGTCCTGGAACCCCTCGGCCCGCCCCTGCAGTCCGTACCCGCCAGCGACGACATCGACGTCGCCCGCGCCTGGTTCGAGGTGCTGCCCGAGCAGGGCATCGAGGGCATCGTCGCCAAGCACGCCACCGGCCCCTACCGGCCTGATCGTTCGTGGCGGAAGGTGCGGCACAGCGAGACGGTCGATGCCGATGTCGTCGGATACACCGGCACTCCCGCCCGCCCCCAGCGGCTGGCTGTCCGGCTGTCCGACAGCCGCTCCGTCCTCACTCAGACCCTCACCGCTGCCCTGGCCGCTCAGGTCACGCCGTACCTGATCACGCCGGGCCCGGTGCGGCAGCTTCGCACCAGCGCGGGCGACGGCTACACCACCGTGGCCGACGGCCTGGTGGTCGAGGTCGCGGCAGGACCACGCGGCATGCAGTAGTGATCCTGATCCGCCTGCGCTGAGATTGCGTTATGCGGGCGGGGGTGCTGCGGCCGGCGAAGTGCCGGCCCTTCTGGTCCCTCTGGACGGTCGGCTGCGTGCCGTGCGAGGTTTCGATGCGACGTCACCGCGGGTCTGGTGGCGATCGGACGTGAGAGGCACGAACGGACAGCTGCCTGCAACGCGATGTCTCGCAGAAGGACCTGACATCCCGTCATCACCCCGACCAGCTGAACCGACTGGTTCGCATCCGATTGCGGCCTCAGGATTCCCTCCGCTGTGGAGCCGGCGCTGAGAATGTCACCCCGGTGAGTTCCTCGGAGACGTTCCACAGGCGCTGCTGGACGGCCTGGTCGTGGGAGTCGGGGCTGGAGGTGACCGGCTTCGGGTAGCCCCGGATCTCCCTCCGGTTTCCGGGGCCGTAGTACTGGCCGCCGGTGACGGCCGGATCGGTGGCGGCGCGCAGGGTGGGCAGGGCGCCCATCTCGGCCTTCTGGGTGAGTAGCGGCGCGAGCCAGGTGAGAGGCACGCGAAGTGCGGCGGGCGTGTTGCGGGCGAGTTCGGTGTTGGACACGCCGGGGTGGGCGGCCGCCGCGATCGTGGTGCCGTGCGGTGCGAGCCGGCGCTGCAGTTCGTAGGTGAACATCAGGTTGGCGAGTTTGGCCTGGCCGTAGGCGGCGGAGCGGCTGTACGAGCGCTCCCACTGCAGGTCGTCGAAGTGGATGGCGGCCCGGATGCGGTGACCGGTACTGCTGACCGTCACGACGCGGGAGCCGGGTACGGGCAGGAGCCGGTCCAGCAGCAGGCCGGTCAGGGCGAAGTGGCCGAGGTGGTTGGTGCCGAACTGCAGCTCGAAGCCGTCGGCGGTGGTCTGCCGCGGGGTGTACATCACGCCCGCGTTGTTGATCAGAAGGTCGATGCGGGGGTGGGCCGCGCGCAGGTCGGCCGCCGCTGACCGGATCGAGTCCAGGGAGGCCAGGTTGAGGGCCTGGACGGTGACGTCGCCGGTGATGCGGGCAGCTGCCCGCTTGCCCTTCTCGACGTCACGGACCGCCAGGACCACCGCCGCGCCGCGCGCGGCGAGCATCCGGGCGGTCTCGAAGCCCAGCCCGGTGTTGGCTCCGGTCACGATCGCCACCCGGCCGTGCTGATCGGGGATGTGCTGCTCAGTCCAGTTGCCGCTCATGACGCACTCCTAAAGAACCATCGGTCTCTTACGTGGGCCAACGTAAAAGACCGGCGGTCTCCTGTCAAGGGACCGGTGGTCTTTAAGCTAGGCTGAGGTCGTGACATTTCAGCGGGCGCGAAGCGAGGAGCAGCGGGAGATCCGCCGCCGGGCGATCCTGGACACGGCGGCGGCGATGCTCGACGAGATGCCCGTGACCGAGGTGAGCCTCAACGAGCTCAGCCGGCGAGTGGGCCTGGCCAAGTCAAACGTCCTGCGGTACTTCGAGTCGCGCGAGGCCGTGCTGCTCGAACTGCTGGACGTCTTCCTGGAGAGCTGGCTCGCCGAGCTGACGGACGAGCTGGCCGCGGGCATCGAGGCGCATGCCGCACCGGAAGTGCGGGCGGCCCAACTGGCCGAAATCCTCAGCCGATCACTGGCGGGCCGGGTGGTGCTGTGCGACCTCTTCGGCGCGCAGGGCGGCGTCCTTGAGCACAACGTCTCGATCGAGGTGGTCAAGCGGCACAAGCGTTCTTCCCTCACGCGCCTCGCGGCCATGGTCGAGCTCGTGCGCTGCCACGTGCCCGAGCTCGGCGACGGCGCGCAGATGTTCTGCCTGATGAGCCTCGTCTCGGCGGGTGCCCTGTCGGCGTACGTCCCGCCGCCGCCCAGCCTCCTCGCCGCCTACGCGGACGAGCCCGCCCTCGGCGTGCTCCACCTGGAGCTGCGTGACGCTCTGCGGATCTCCTTCACCTCGACGCTCCTGGGCGTGCTGCCGCGCGCCTGAACATTTCCGCAACCGGTCCTTCTCCGCCGATCCGTCCGGAACAGGCATCACCAGGGATCTCCTGCGCGACGATGCCAAGGGTGCCCGGGCAGACGCGTCGACCACGGCCGCTCAGCCGAACCGATAGTGCCGGGATGTCCCACCGATGCGGAGGGGCCGCGCGCGGCAGACTTGAGCACCGCACGAAGGAAGGCACCTCGATGAGTGCGCAGCTGGTCCGCCCGCACCAGCCGGAGCGGGTCCCCCGCAATGCGGAGGGCATCGAGGCCGCGCTCGTGGGCGAGCGCCGCATCTTTCGGAGCCGCTGCCCAGTCCGGTCGAGCCTGGTGCCTTCCTGGCGCGGTTCTTCCGGGACCAGCGGGAATGCGTTATCCGGTACCTCTACCTCCGTCCGACGAGCGAGGCGTTCGTGGTGTACCCCGACCTCGACTACGAGTACGAGTACGAAGCGCGGCGCGCGACGGGGAAGAGACACAGACCGATCTTGAGGATGCGGAGGAGCAGAGGGTCGCGATCCTGTGGTGTGCGCCGTTGTTCGAGGAGTTTGCCCATCGGTTCTGGGGCGAGAACCGACTCTGGCATGCGGTCAACGACCGTGACCTGCCACGGCTCGAGCCGCAACTGCAGGATTACTTGAATCACTACGCGCCGCCTGGGGCTCCCAGGTGATCGCGCAATGAGCGAGATTCCATGCGGATGCCAGAGCGTGTATGGGTTCGCGAAATCGATGACGACGAGGGCAGGCTGCTGCTGCGGATCATCCGCAGGGGCACCGGGTCGGTGGTGACCTGGCGGCGGGCCCAGATGGTGCTGCTGTCCGCGCAGGGGATGCCGGTGGCGAGGATCGCCGAGGTGTCGTTCACCAGCGACGACCGGGTCCGGGACGTGATCCACAACTTCAACACCGACGGCTTCGGCTCGCTCTATCCCCCATACAAAGGTGGCCGGCCGACGTTCACGCTGCCCGAGCGCCGCGAGACCAAGAAGAGCGTCAAGTCCAAGCCGACCGAGCACGACCTGCCGTTCTCCACCTGGACTCTGACCAAGCTGGCGGACTTCCTGGTTGCCGAGGAGGTGGGTCGCGGTGCCTGATGCGGCGGCTGAACCGGCTTCCACAGATCATCGCGAAGGCAGGCAGGACGCATCCGGCGCTGCGGGCTGCAATGGGTGGGTGCAGGGATCCAGGCCACTGGCAACGTACGGGCGGGCCGAGTCCGTGGCCGGGTGATCCAGGGCACTGCGGCTGGAGGCCCGGCGGCTGTCCGCGGAGAGCCGCTTGCTGCGCTGTCGCCGCCCGAAGGTAGGACTCGCCCAGTCGAGTACGGCCGGCTGACCCTGCCGGGGGCAGGCGGGCGAGCCCATGGCCGCGGGCCTTGTCGTAAGGGCACGCCCGGCTGCAAAGATTCAGGCGGGCAGCAGGGACTCGTCTTCGGGCCGGGCGCCGGGCAGTTGGTGGCGGGCGGCGATCAGGGCGGCGTCGATGTCGGCGGTACCGGTTGCGATGCACAGGGTGTAGGCGATGTCGCCCATGCGCTGCTGCACACCGTCGTTGCCCTCTGCGGCGTTGAGGTCCTGCAGGGTCTCGTACTGCTGGATGAGGTCGTCCAGGACGGCGGGGTGTGCCATCAGCATGACGTCGACTCCTTGGGGTGCGGTGCACGGTGAGCGGGACGAGCCCCAAGTGCCCGGCCCGGCCCTGGGCACACCTGTGAAAGCGCGGGCCGCCGCGACGGTGGCGCGTGAAGCCCCGGCGCGGGGGCGCCGTGAGTGCGGCGGCCGGTGTACGGGGGACGGGCAGGCTCCGGCGGCCGCCGAAGCAGTGCGGCCCTACGGGGCGGCCCCGCTACCTCGCGGTCATGCGCCTCGACCAAGCCTTCACCGCCCCGGCCGGTGCGCCGATTCCGCGGTGTCCGTGGCCAGTTCGAGTATGGCGCTCATGGCGCCGAGGTGGATCCCGTACTCGGTGCGCTGGCCGGGCACCAGGTCGGTGCGCAGTGCCTGGGCATAGAAGTGGCCTGCTTGGGGGTGGTCGATCTGGCGTAGTGCCACGGCGTGTGCGACGGGCGAGAGCGTGGAGCCGTGCACGGTGCGGCGGAGGTAGTACTCGACGGTACGCCGCCACGTGTCCGGGGTGCTGTCGTATCCGAGGTGGGCCAGTACGGCGAAGGTGCGTTCGGTGCCCAGCACGGTCGCCAGCATCAGGGTGTCGGCCTGCTTGGCGATCTGATAGTTGCGCGGGTGGTCTCCGTCCTCTTCCATCAGCCGGTCGAGTCGGCCGAGGTCACTGCCGTAGCGCTCGGCGAGATCTTCCAGGCTGACGTGGCGCAGCTGTTCGTAGTGGGCGAACTGCGAGATCACGCCGTCGTGGTGGGGTACGAACATACGGCGGGAGATGTGCTCCCACGCGGCTGCCCGGTCCTGGTCGAGGCCAGTGGTCTCTTGGAGGTCTTCGCGGCGGCGGTCGGGCAGATCGTGCCAGAGGCGGGCGGCGAGTTCGAGGGTGCTGGCGGCCGCGATGTTGGTGTACGCGTTGTCGTCCACGCCGGGTTCGGCGCTGTCCGGGAGCATGTCGTGGAACTCGTCGGGGCCGACGACAGTGCGCAGATGGTAGCGGCCGGCCGGCGGATCGCGGGTGCTCGCGGTGGCGTAGAACTGGGCGATCTGGAAGATCATCGCGGCGCCCTTGGTGTGCAGGTACTCCAGGTCCGAGGTACGCCGGGCGTACCGGAGGATGCTGTGGGCGAGGGCGGCGCCGACATGCTGCTGCAGGGCCGTGTGGTCCCGCTGCCAGTGGCCGGTCAGGGGGTTGCGCACCCAGGGAACAGTGACCTCGTTGCCGTCGATGCCGCTCTGCCAGGGGTAGCGGGCGCCGCTGCTGCCGTGCCGCTGTGCCTCCCGGGTCGCCGCCGCCAGACGGCGGTGCCGGTAGTCCAGTGCCGATCTCGCCGCTGAGGGGAAGGTGCGCGCCAGCCAGGCGATGGCCGGGGCCTCGTCCCAGAAGACCCGTCCCTGATACTCCTCACCGTGCAGGCCGCGCGCCGGGATGCCGGCGTCCCGCGTGCGGGTGGAGGTGTTGATGACCTGTTGCAGGTGGAAGCGGTAGAGGCGCAGTACCTCGGCGTGCTCCAGGTGTGGTGGCAGGGGAGTGGTGGTCCATTGCCGGTGCCAGGTGCGGCTGTGTGCTGTCAGAAGGTGTTCGGGGTCGGTGCCGGTGGCGAGGTCGTCGAGGACCTGGCTGCGCAGGTCCTCGATGGAGGAGGAGCGGTCGCACCGCAGTGCGGTCAACTTGTGCACGGCGAGCGGGGCGTCGGGGGCGACGTGGCATTCCATCTCGGCGGTCGCCATGTGGGCCAGACGTGTGAGGGGAGTGCCAGGGCGCGGGGGAGCGGAGCGGGGGGCGGCCGGCAGCAGGACGCAGGCGACGGCGATGCCGATCAGTGACTGGGTGGTGTGGCAGGTCAGCCACGCCGTACGGCCGCTCGGCTGCGAGACGGTGACGCCGTCGAGATGCCGGCCTTCCACATACCGCTCGACCTGTGCGTTGCGCACGTCCGCGTCGATGGCGGCCGCCGCGGTCAGGGGGCCGCTCCAGTTCTCCGCGTGGACGGTCACCTTCTGCAGGGCCAAAGACGCGTGCTCCGCGTGGATGATCCGTTGTTCGTGGATGCGAGTGCGCCGGCCGGCGGTGTCGAGCAGTACGCGGTGATGGTGCAGGATGCCGTGGCGCATGTCGAGGACGAAGCGCTCGCTCTGCACGGCACAGTGCGGACCGGGGGCCAGCGCCGGTCCTCGACGTCCGTCGGCGTCCCGGTGGTGGAAGACCAGGGGGAGCCAGTTGGGCAGGCGCACGGCGGCTTCGATGTCGACGTGGTCGCCCTCGATGATCGCGTGCGTGTTGTTGTAGACACCGGCCGCGTACGTGCCGGGATAGCAGGGTGCGGTGTGGTCGTCGCTGGTGGTGGCGCCGCGGGTGGCGAACGTTCCGTTGCCCAGCGTGCACAGCGTGGCGTGCCGCGCTGCTTCCTCCGGTGCGTCGGGGTCGGCACGGAACTCCCAGAGCCAGGGCTGAGCGCTGGACATGCCGTATGCGTGGGCGGGGGGTCTTGGGGGGCAACTGTGGTCGCTGTGCGTCATGGCGTGTCCGTCAGAGCAGTTCGGTGAGGTCGCAGACGAGAATGTCGGGGTTCTCACGGGTCAGGTGGTGCGCGGAGCCCGAGCGATGTACGGCCACCACTGTGTGGAAGCCGCCGCTGCGCGCCGCCCGGATGCCGCTGGGCGCGTCCTCGAACACGGCGCAGCGCGGGGCGGGGACGTCGAGCTGACGCGCCGCGGCGAGGAAGCTGTCGGGGGACGGTTTGCCCGCCAGGTGCTGCCGCTTGATGTCGGGGCCATCGACGACGACGGGAAAAGAGTCGCTCAGCCCGGTTTCTCGGAGCACCTCCCGGCACGACGAACTCGCGGACACCACGGCGAGCGGAATCCCTCTGTCCCGTAGGTGGGCAAGAAATCGCAGGGATCCGGGATAGGCCTCGGCTCCTTCGGCCGCGAGCATGGAGCGGTACAACTTCCTTTTGCGCGCGACGATTCCGCGGACCGTGGCATGGCCCGGCGGATCGTCGGCGGACCCTTCGGGTACGCGCACACCGTGATGATCGAAGAAGGCCGAAAGGGCGGGTAACGGCGCTATGCCGTCCAACTCGTGATAGTCGGCGGCGGTGAACAGATGTGGGTCGCCGAGCGAGGTGTTGATCGCTTCCTGCCAGGCTCGCCGGTGCTGTGTCTCCGTTTTGGTCAAGGTCCCGTCGAGGTCGAACACGCAACCTGCGACGCCTTCCGGCAATTGCTCGCAGTTCCCTGTCAACGGTCCGTCCTCAATGCAGAGTTGTACCGCGCAGAATGAAATCCGGTCCGGCGGTGTAGCGCTGTACCTCGGTCAGGAACTCCTTCGCCGGATCCGCTGTGACGTGCCTATCGAAGGCCTGCTCGTCCGCATAGGCCTCAAGGATGTAGAAGCGGCTCGGGTTCCACTCGTCTGCGAGAACGTCGAACCTCTCGGTGCCGGGCTCTGTGTCCAGGACCCTCTGCCGGGCTTTCACAGCAGCGTCCCGGAAGGCCTCACGGTGATCGTTCTCGACGGTGAAGGAGACGACGACTTCGTACACGGCTTCTCCTCAAATCGAAGCGGAATTCCTAGAGTTGCCGAGGCGCCGGCTTTCAACCGCTCTTTCAGTGGCTTGTCCAACGTACGAGCGAACCCGCTAGGCCGTCCGAGTGAACGTCGGCCTACTCCTGGCCGACCGCGATACCCGTATACCGTGAATGGAAAGGTGACTCGTTCAGGCGCTACTGAACCGACCGCAGACCTCACGACCGCACCCCCCACACAATTCCTGATGACGGCGGGCGCTCTGCGCCGCGTCGCCCTGACCCTCGTACGCGATCATGTCGTGCGGGTATGGGCGCGGGAGAAGAAGCAGCAGGCCCGATCGGAAAACGCCGCCTATCACCAAGGGCATGGATACGAACTGCCCGAGGGGCGCGAACAGACCGATCTGGCACAGCAGATCCACCATCAGGCCGACATTCTGACGGAGGAGTTTCCTCAGCACGCGGCCCTCGCGGAGCAGAGCAGACGCTATGCGCGGCAGCTCGCCGACGCAGGCATCGACATCCGCACGCAATGGGAGAACCTCCAGGCGTTCCTGCGAGGATGTGCGGAGACGGAGATCATCTCCCACACGGGCCCAGGCCTGGCGCAACTGTCCTTGCGGAACGGGCAGGTGACGGTCCGTCTGGGATCGTCGGAGCAGACCCGGGCGCAGGCCTTGCCCGCTGGGGCCCCGCAATATCTGCGCGCCGTGTCCCAGCTGCTGTCGGCCGCGCGCGGTGAGGGCCGGGCCCTGACCCACGCCGAACAGATCGCGGTGCAGGTCGCCTACTTCCTGCTGGACCAGGGAGCGCGGATCGACGAGGACTTCCAGCTGTGGGGCGCAGCGGGATTCCGTACCCGTCAGACATACCTGTCGATCACGGACCCGGGCGAGGGCCACGTGCTCGGCAGCACCCTGCGCGAAGCCCACCTCGACGGCACCGTCGTCCACGTCGAGCACATCGAGCGCGCCGAGAGCGAGGACCGAGAGGCCTGCGAGCCCTACCGCCTGCCTTCGATCCGGACCATCGCACGCGTACGGCTGCACACCGGCGTCCGCGCACCCATCTCGGTCTACGTCGGCCGCCCCATGTTCGAAGGCGACTTCGAGACCTCGTTGGTGAAGTCCGTACGCTTCATGGCCGCCGCCTGCTCGACCCTCTTCCAGGCAGGCGTGGCGGAATGCAAGATCTCCATGGAGCACATGACGGCACGCCAGGCCGTGCGCTTCATGCGCGCGGTCGCCGCCGACACGCTCATGAACCCGCACAGGCAACTGCTCTCGGCCGCCTTCAACCTCAACGACCCCTTCACCGACGACCGCGATCAAGACAAGCCGTCGCGGATCACCGACCGGCTCGCCCTGGGACGCCTGGGGATCGACCTGACCCGGCAGGGCGGTTTCGCCAAAGTGGCCTGGGACGGCGCCGGCGACTCCCACCCCAGCGACCCCGTCATCGTCCAGCTCGGCCACCGCACGGCGTCCACCCTCGTACACGAAGCCCACACCGCCGGCCTGCTCACCTACATGTCGGCGGGCATCAGCTTCGACAATCTGGCCGACGTCGTCCACACCGGCGTCGACGCCGTCGGCATCGGCAGTGCCCTGCACTACAAGGACTCCGACACCGGCTTCCACGGACCTTTCATCGAGGAACGCATCACACGCCTGCGCACTCTGCGCGACGAGGGCGAAGCGTCCGTACAGGGCAGGGCCGCCCGTCTGCTGGCACGGCTCGACCGCATGCACTTCGAAGGATCCCTCCGCGCCGCCGACGCGGGCCCGCGGGAAGAACTCGCGAACGCCGTTACCGGGCGCGGCGCACGCACAAACGAAGCGCAACTCGCCGAACTGCTGGGGCGACTCGCGCACATCGCAGCCATGCCCGACGACTCCCGGCACCCCTACCTGACGTCTGCGGCAAGGATCCTGCACGCAGGCGAACAGAGCCTTGCCGCCCGTCGCTGCGCGGGCCCGTGGGACGAACAGGCCGCCCTCCTGCAAGAACTCATCGACAGGGAAGACCTGGACGAGTTGCACACCAGACTCCGCGAGTTCGCCCCCGACGCCACGGCGCACACCACGATATGACCCCGCATTCACACGTGTGATGGGGGCGGACCCGCGAACCGTACCGTCACCCATCCCCTTTCGCCGAGGAGGCGAGCAGTACATGAAACACACGCAGACCAACCAGCTCATCCGGCAGGATGTCGAGGTCGGCGTCCTGGGCCTGGGCGGCGTCGCCCTGGCCGGACTGTACGAACCCGTCGACCACGACCAGGCCGTCGACACCGTCCGTGCCGCCCTCGACCAGGGAGTGCGCTACCTGGACGTGGCGCCCTTCTACGGCACCGGACTGGCAGAACTGCGCTACGGCGACGCTCTGCGCGAGGCCGACCGCAGTCGCTTCACCCTGTCCACCAAAGTCGGGCGGCGGCTGGAGAAACTCCCCGACGGCCGCCACCGCGAACCCGACGCCATGTTCGCCGGATCCACCCCGTACACCTTCACCTGGGACTGGTCCCGCGACGGACTCAAGCGCGGACTCGAGGGGTCCCTGGAACGCCTGGGAACCGATCACGTCGACATCGTCTACTGCCACGACTGCGACTTCTACGAGAAGGAGGAGAGCACCACCTTCGACGACCGCACCGCCCACGAGGTCTTCGAAACCCTCGACGATCTGCGCGCCCAGGGCCTGCTCAAGGCCATCGGGTTCGGGCTGAACATGGACGACTTCCTGCTCCGCATGGTCAGGAACCTCGACCTCGACGTCATCCTGTGCGCCGGCCGCTACACCCTCCTCGAACAGCCCGCCGCCCGCGAACTGCTGCCCCTGTGCGAGGAACGTGATGTGTCCGTGGTCGTGGGAGGCCCGTACAACTCCGGTCTCCTCGCCGACCCCGAGAACGCACACTACGAGTACGACGACGCACCGGAGGACAAGGTCGCCCGGGCACGCGAGCTCGCCGGGATCTGTGCCTTCCACAACGTGCCGTTGCAGGCCGCAGCCCTGCAGTACCCGCTGCGCCACCACCAGATCGCAAGCGTCCTCGTCGGCTGCAAGAGCACGCGGGAACTCACCGACAACCTCGACTACTTCAACACCGAGATTCCCGACGAGGCCTGGTCCGACCTGGACAGTTTCCACACGGAGAACCCGTGACCCCGACCACCGGCGACATCCCGGAGCCAGCCGTCACCACCACCGCACGTACACGGCGCCCGCTGCCGCCCGCGGCCGCGCTCACCCAGACCTATGACTGCGCCTTCCTCGACCTCGACGGCGTCCTCTACCTCGGCTCGCAGCCCGTCGACGGCGCGGCGGATGCGCTGGAGCAGGCCGAAGCCGAGGGCATGCGCCTCGCGTTCGTCACCAACAACGCCCTGCGCACCCCGCAGCAGGTCTCCGAAAGGCTCCGCGGCCACGGCGTCGACGCACCACCGCAGGACATCATCAGCTCCGCCCAGGCCGTTGCCGCGGTGATCGCCGACCGCCATGGGGAGGGGGCCCGCGTCCTGGTCGTAGGAGGCTGCGGACTCGAAACCGCCCTGCGGGAAGCTCAGTTGGAGATCGTGGAGTCGGCCGACGAACGGCCCGACGCGGTGGCCCAGGGATTCGGCGGCCCCGACATGCCCTTCAGCCGCTTCACGGAAGCCTGCCACGCGATCAACGCCGGCGCCGCCTGGTACGCCTCCAACCCCGACCCCACCATCCCGACCGACCGGGGGCCGGCCCCCGGCAACGGAGCCGCCGTCGACCTGCTGCGTACCAGCACAGGGCAGAAACCCTTCATCGCCGGCAAACCGTACCCACCCATCCACCGACTGGCAGCCACCCGCACCAAGACCGCCAGGCCCCTGTGCGTCGGGGACCGTCTGGACACGGACATCGCCGCGGGCCACCACAACGACTGCGACTCCCTGCTGGTCCTCACCGGCGTGACGTCCCCGAAGGGCCTCGTCGCGGCCGCCCCGCAGGAGCGGCCCACGTACATCGCCGCCGATCTCAGGACGGGCCTCCTGCAAGCACACCCGACGACCGAGAAGACTCACGAGGGGTGGTCGCGCTGCAACGGGTGGAGAGCGCGCCCGACCTCTGCGACGGACCTTGCCCTGGAAGGCTCCGGCACCGCGATGGACGCCTTGCGGGCACTGTGCCACGCGGCGTGGACGGCCGCACCTGACGCGTGCAGCACGCTCGGATGCGGCGATGCTTTGCGCGTCATCGACGCGCTGAGGGCGGAGGACGGTGTTCGGGCGGGGAGGTTCACGGGCTGATGCGCGGTCGATGTGCTGTCCGCTGTGAATGGTCGGCCTGGCACACCCCGCCTCTGTCTGGGGTGGGGGCGAATATTCCTGTGCTCTTGATCAGGGCAGGGGAGTGCGCTGGTGGGCATGAGGGGCGTTCCGCCATCCGCACTCCCGCCGCTGCCGGTGTCATCGTTCCCGGTTCCACCCGAGACAGCGGCTGCCGATTCCGGGACGCGGGATCGGGCGTCGTTGCGGTCTGTGGTGGCGCGGGACCTTCTCTCGCTGGATGAGGCCGGGAAGCTGGAGACGGTGCACGTGCGGATCTCAGATCAACCCCGCCCTCACCGTATGGCTCGTCGACGTGCGCGGAGAAGCCGTGCGCTGATCTCGGGGGATGTGCTGTCGTCCGCTGCCAGCCCGATCAGGAGGAGTTCGACGAGTCGCTGAAGGTTTGTGGAGGAGTGCGCCAGACGGAACGAGGCAATGGCGCCGAGGCATACGCGTACGTCCTCCACCGTGACGTCCGGACGCACTGCACCGGCCTCGCGGGCGCGGTCTACGAGCTGCTCCATTGCCCGTGCCTGTTCGCGGCGGTCGACAGCGAAGGCTGCCGCCGCCGGGTGGGAACCGAACAGAGCCTCATTCAGCCCGCGGTCCTGCAACCGGTGCTCCGCGAAGCTATGTACGGCGCCGCTGAGCGCGCGCCAGGGATCGGGCTCGTCCAGACATGCCTGCATGTCCCCACGGCATTCCGCGACAAGTTCAGCGAGCGCCGCCGTGACGAGGTCGGTGCGTGCCGGGAAGTGCCGATGGACCGTGGCAATACCCAGACCGGTGCGGCGGGCGATCTCGCGCATCGGCAGGTCGAGCCCTTCGTCGGCGAAGGCGGCGCGGGCGATGGCGATGATACGGCGACGGTTGAGCTCGGCGTCCATGCGTGGTTTCCGAGTCACTTCGATCTCCGGGATTCTCACTTCAGCCTGATACGGAACAGCTGCTCCACATCCATGTTTACCGTAAGGCAGCGCCCGGAAATTCCGGTCCGGAGAGGTGAGCATGCAAGCAGTACAGTTCGACCGTTTCGGCTCTCCCGACGTACTCGGCGTCCGCTCCGCGCCCGAGCCGCACGCAGGCCCGGGCGAGGTGCGCATCGCGGTCCGCACCAGCGCGGTTTCGCCGGTCGACCTCGCGCTGCGGGCCGGTGAATCACCCTCACGCGACAGCCTTGCCCTGCCCCACATCCCTGGCGTGGACGCGGCCGGCGTGATCGACGAGGTCGGCGAGGGCGTCGAAGGCTTTGCCATCGGAGACGAAGTGTTCGGCGCCGTCGATGTCGCCCGACTGGGCGGGGCGAGCGCGCAGTTCGCCGTCCTGGCGTTCTGGACGGTGAAGCCGGCCGCTATGTCCTGGGAGGAGGCAGGTGCCGCCGGGACGAGCGTGGAGACAGCGACACGTGCTCTGGACCTGCTCGGCGTGCCCGAGGAGATGGACACGACATTGCTGATCGACGGCGCGACGGGTGGCGTCGGGAGCATCGCCGTGCAGCTGGCCGTGGCTCGCGGAGCCCGTGTCGTCGGGACCGGCCGCCCCGGCAGCGAAGAATTCCTCTCCGGTCTCGGCGCGACCCCTCTGCCCTACGGGCCTGGCCTGCCCGAGCGGGTTCGCGCGCTGGGCATCTCACGCGTCGACCGCGCGCTCGACGTGGCCGGAGCCGGCTCGCTCGACGAACTCATCAGACTCACCAACGGACCTCAGTCGGTGGTCACCCTGGCGGATTTCACCGGCCCCAGCCGTGAGGTGCGCCTCTCCCTCGGCCAGTACGGCGGCCAGCCCGACGGGCGCCACGGACTCGCCGTCGCTGCAGATCTCGCCGAAAAGGGACTGTTCCACGTACCGGTCCAGGCGGTCTTCCCTGCCAGCCGGGCGGCCGAAGCACACGCGGCGGCGGGGACAGGCCCCCGCCGCGGGAAGACCGTCATCGATCTCACGGCACTCACGCCTGGCCTCTGACGCTGGTCAGGCGAGGCCAACATCCCTGATTCCCGCCAGCCAATGGGATCTCTGGTGCGCGGACCGGGGCAGAACACCCAGCGCCCCATCCAGTAAGCCACCTGCTCCTCGGCGCTCACCCGCATGCCTGTACTTCAGATCTGCCGTGCTCACACTTACTGATCCTTCCAGAATGATGTTCCGCGAGCTGGCCCCTGAGCCATCCGCTCGGAAAGTTCCGGCGAGAGCACTGGCCGTTCCAGTCCAGGGATGGTGATGAGTTGGGTAGCGCACGTGATGATCTCGGTCGACATGGGCATTGCGCTCGTCGATCTTGGTCGGACCGTGTGTCCGGGGTGCGTGCTGATCTTGTTCCTGACGACCTGTCGGAGCGGATTGCTCCGCTGCTGCCGCCCGCTCCCGAGCGACGCCACCGCTGCCCCGGACGGTCGCGTGGTGCGGACCGGGCGGCACTCGTCGGCATCCTGTACGTGATCAGGACCCTGCCGAGTGGCTGCCGCCGGTGGCCGAGGCGTACTGCCATCGTTTCCGGCTTGTGGCGCAGTGTCATTCATTGGGACCATCTCCGCATGTTCGAGTTACTCCCCGAAGTCGGTCTCCGGCTCCCTGGCTGTGCCGGCGCCCTCCGCTTCGGCATGGACGAGCGCACCGCCCAGTGGGCTGTCGCCACCGTCGCGGATGTTCGCGTTGGTTGGGTCTGTGGCGCCCGCTGGGCCTTCAGTGCGCAGTACCGGGGCCTGACGCTGGACGCATACGGCGACACTACGGACCGCCGCGGCTGGCACCAGGACACCCCTGGCCTGGCCGGCATCGGCCTCACCCGCGACCCCTTCACACTCACTGGGCCGTCTGCCTGCCCAGTTGTCCTCCGCGGCATCGACCTCTTCGGCTACCCGACCGCCGAGGTTTCGGATGCCCTCAGGGACAGCCTGCCCCCGACGCTCCGGCTCAGCGGCGACGGTCTCTACCTCACCGCCGTGTCGGTCCACGCGGAACACGTACCCGTCGAGACCTGATAACGACGGCGAGCCGGATCGACCAGACCGAGCACACCGCCGACGTCCTCGCCCCCCGTCAATTCCGTGGCGAATGTCAGTGTGTTGCGGTGTCTCTCCGCGGGCTCCAGCCGGCTGCCCGTCCTACCGACTGCAGACCGCAACTGCCCACTACCCGACACGGCACGGCCCGTGAGACGCGCGCACCGCGCCGGTACTCACCTTGCTCAGCCGTGGGCCGACCCGGCTCTCCGGCGAGACCAGGATCGGCATTCCGTCCCGCAGTCCCAAGGTCCGCTCCCGCAAAGCCAGATCGCTTCAGCGGCCGAGCGGTTCCTCCGCGGAGACGTGAGGTGCGCCGCCACCCACCCAGAACAGTTGCCGGTCGACCCCAACTCACGTACCTCCGCGCCGCAACATGACGTCCGACAACACGCGGACCTGGGCGAGCGTGCTGAACTGCCTGATGCGGATCGTCCTGCCCGAGCGCCGGGCACCGCGGGTGACCGGGATCGACGAGTTTGCCCTGCTCAAGGGCGACCGACATACCCGTCATCATCACGGGCGCCGACACCGGCGAGCGGATCGAGGTGTTGCCCGACCGGCGGGCCCCGGCCGTTACCGCCTGGCTGCGGGACCACCCCTCGATCCGGGTGGTCTGCCGGGATGGCTCCGGCTCGTTTGCGCAGGCCGTTCTCGACGCCGATCCGACGATCGCGCCGGTCATGGACAGGTGGCACCTGTGGCACGGCCTTGTTGAGGCGGTGCTGAAGGAGGTAACTGCCCACGGGTCGTGCTGGGGGAAGTCTCGCGGCCGCGCGCTGGTTCTTCGCCCACGCCCCGACGGGGCAGCCGTTCCACACGGCGGTGACGGGTGGCAGGAAGTGCCCCTGTCCGGCGGCCCATTCATGGGCAGCACCAAGGCCTTCCTCGAACGCGAGGCACTGGTGCGACCAGACCATCCCCAGCTGGTCGAGCTCACCGGTCCGCTCGGCGTCCAGGTGTCCGGCCTTGTAGTTCTTGCGCTGCGTGGCCGGCCACATCCCGCGGGACGGCGGCGTCGGCTCAGCGGCGCCCGCCGCCGCCACCTCCGCCCGTACGGGAGCCGTCGCTCGTGGATCGGACACAGCCCGAGCAGGATCCGGTGCCCTGCCGAAGATACCGGTGCTGATTCGCCAGGTCGACCGCGGTCGTGAGTGACGTGTCCTCGGCGGGGGCGCCGAAACCGAAGCGGCCGTAGAAGGCGAGCAGACCGGCATCGGCGCGGGTGACCGCCGCCTGGGTGCGCTCGTAGGCGACGGCGGTCAGGCGGTGGACGTCGATGGGCACCAACCGGTCGCCGTCGGGCGGCTCCTGCCCGACTCGTTCGCCCCACCGCAGGAACATCTTCTTGACCGGGCCGTCCTCCACCATCCCGCCGAGATACTCCTTGACCAGCGCGACGACCTGGTTGTCGCCCAGGTCGATGGCGTCGAACGTGCGGGTAATCGCGAGGGAGGCGAGCTCGGCGAACCGGTCGGTCCGCTGCTCCCGTTCCGCGGCACTGCGCTGGGCCTCGTCGAGCTGGTCGAGCCGGCCGTCGAGGCCGTCGGCGGCTTCCGGCTCCGGCTGCTGGGCGGACGGTGACGGGGCGGGCCCGTCGGGCGTGATCGTGGCGCCGTTGAAGCGGCCGACCTGCCGCGCGATGTCCAACGCCGTCCCGTTCACGGGCTCCCCGCGCCGCGAAGGAGCGGCCCGCTGCACGGCCAGGACCACGTCCCTGAGGCGGGCGGCGTCCCGGGGATGTGCCGTGACGTGCCGATGGATCTCCTCGTAGGCGGCCGCTGAGCCTTCGGCGTACTGCCGGCGCTGCACCTCCAGCGCGTACCTCTCGGCCACGGGATGCTGCCACGTCCCCTCGGACACCGGAGCGAGGACGACGAGGAACAGCAGGGCGACCATGATGCAGACGTTGATCCCGGACAGGGACCGTCGACCGAAGTTGGCGGTGAGGCCCAGCGGCAGCCGCGCCCCGGCGAACCGGGCCGGACGCAGCCGACGCCGGATCCGCGCGATGCGCTCCGGCCAGCGAAGGACGACATAACTGCCCACCGCCAGCAGCGTGTACGCCGCCAGCCAGTACCGCCAGTCCACCTCCGTAAGACCCTGGATCCGCTCCGCCAAGGCGCGTACGACGGTGACTTGGGGCGGGGCGAACGACAGCACGTTGGCCAGCCACACGAGCGACACGGTGAGCACGAGGCCGAGTTCCACGGACACGACGATGTCGGCCGCGGCCTGCACCGTCGCCCGCGGCGAGTCCTTCAGCCTGTGCCAGCCGCGCCAGGAGAGCCAGATGGCGAGCGGGAAGAAGAGCCCGGCGGCCGGCGTGGTGGTCAGCACGTCCCCGGAGACGAGCTGCTGGACGGCGAGGGTGACCAGGAACACCCCGGGAAGGTCGGGAAGGTGCCGCACCACCGCGCGCTCGGCGGGGAGGCACCGCCGCACTGCGAGCAGCAGTGTCCAGCCGCCGAAGAAGAGCAGCACCACCAGGGGGACCAGACGGGAAGGGAAGGCGCGGAACAGTACGAACAGCAGGGCCACCGGCGGAGCGAGCGCGCAGATCGCGAGGACGGCCGCGGCGAGGTACCGGCCGTGGCGGAGCCAGCGGATGAGCGGTTCGAGGAGGAACGTTCCCCCGGCTTGCGGCACCACCATGACCGCTGCCGAGAGTCCGAGGCCGAAGACCGCTCCGACGACTGCGCCGATGGCGGCTCTGAGAACGGCTATGAGCGCGGATCCAAGGCCGTCGATCTCCGACCCGCTGCCGAGGTGCCAGGCCGCCCACAGGCCCACGCCGCAGGTGACGTACCAGGCAAGCTGCTCAGGCACCTCGCTCTCCGCGTCCTGGTCGGCGCGGGCGCGCGTCGCCGGGACGGTGACGGACCGAGGTCCGCGGGCGCGCAGAGAGCCGACGACGTCGAGGAGGACGTCCAGATCGGGTACCTGGTACTGCCGTCCTATGAAAAGCGTCGGGAAGTCGCTGCCGCGCGAAGAGATCAGGAGGCCGCCGTCGTCCGTGGCGTCGAACGAGTCGATGTCCTCCCAGGCAGTGAAGTCGGCCCGACCGTGCCTGCGCCGTACGGCCAGCCCCGCCTGGCTCAAAACGAAACGTCCGAAGGTGACTTCGGCGCCGCCGAGGACCCTCTCGACGACGGCGGAGGCCGGCTGCGCGCCCCCCACGCCCTGCAGGATCGCCGGGCCCCACTCCTCCTCCCGCGGGAGCTGAGCGCCTCTGATCACCGTTCGGGTGCGTACGCCCCGGATCCTCTCCCCGCCGAGCATGGGGCGACGGTCCGCTGCCCCGAGCGTGATGAGCTTCCCCTCGGGGTTGCACAACTTGTAGTGGTGCGCTCCGTTCGTGAACACGGTGGCCGATGCCCAGCTATAGACCGTCTCGCCGCCGTCCGCCGCGATCGCGGCGAGGCCGCGCTCGTACAGACGGAGCTCCACGCGCGCGTGGCGCCGGTACCACTGCGCCCTGACGGCGAACGGCACCAACAACGCAAGGCCGCCGACCACTTCGGCCAGGGTGGCGCCGTCCCAGCCGAAGAGCGCACCGAGGAGGAGCGTCAGGAGGTAGGCCAGCCCGGCGAAGGGGATCAGGGCCAGCATGAGCCGGACGTACGCGGCGGGCCTTCTGCGCTGCGGGCGGTAGGCGCCGCGACGGCACCCCAGCTCCGGATGCTCTTCCTCTGCCTCCGCACCCATGACCTCGCCCGTCCCGGGATCGCTCGGCACAACATCCCTTGAGAGATGGCCAGTTGATGTTGCGCCGCACGGTAGCACTGCCGCGGACCGGGAACTGCGAGACTCCTCGCTCGGGTGATCCGTCCGCGCCGTGGGCCAGGTGCCTCAGGGCCTGTCCGAGAACCCTTGATCTCAGGAGTAGAAGCCCCTGCCGTATGCATCACGGCTCAGACCGAAGTCGTCTGGACGGTCACGCCGAAGCTCCTCATACCGTTGGGCGAAGACATCGATCGCCTGGTGAAGACCGCACCCCGATGCTCCGCGGATAGCCATGAGCGCAGGGATGATTCGATGATCCAGAATGTCGCGATCTACGCTCTCGGGTAGCTGTTCCATGGCGTCGTGAGCCTACTTGGGGTTCACGAACAGGTTCTCGGCTTGCCGTTCAACCTCTGGTGCGGTGCGGTGCGGTGCGGTGCGGTTGGCGGATTCAACGCGTGGGCTTCACGACATGCCCCCATGCGACGAGGCCGATTCCTATGGCGAGGAGCGAGGACGAGTGAACGTTCCAGCTGACCAGCATCAGTAGGGCCCCTGCTCCCCAGAGCCTCGGTTGCCGCACTCGTTGCTGGAGCCGGCGGCCCGGCATGCGGCCGAGAAAAAGAGCGTGGACTCCGAGGACGGCCCACATGATGGCCAGGATGAACAACGTCAAGGTCAGCACGCCAATGATGAACGACTCATCCCCCTGATCCTGCTGCTGTCGCGTCATGCGACGCTGCAATTGAACCTCAGGGAAGGGGAGTTCTCAGTTTCGGTGGAGAGCGGCGTTCCGCGCCCTGGTTTGGTGCCGGTCTTGTGGTGGGCCGGGCGGCCGTATAACTCGCCGGTGGCGAGGACTCTGCCCACGTCGTGACGGGTGGCGGGGTGACGGTTCTTCGAGCCCGGAGGTCGGCCAGGCCCCGGGCGGGACAGTTTCGGTGCACCGGCAGGAGTGCCGGTCTTCGTGCGCAGGTTCCTGAACCCCCGCCAAACACGGGCAGGGGTGGGTCTGTTCGGCTCGGTCGGTTTCTCACAGGGTCTGCGGAGGTCGGTGGCCAGTCGCCGGGCGAGCCGGAGCCGGGCGTAGGCGCCGATCACCAGCCAGGTCCACCGGTCGGCCGCATCCGAACTGCGAAGCCGGGGTTTGGTCCAGCCGGGGGTCTGCTTGAGCAGGCGGAACGTGTGCTCCAGGTCGAAACGCCGGAGGAAGGACTGCCAGCAGCGGTCGACGTCCGCCGCGCTGGCCCCGGTGCCCGACCACCACAGCCAGACCGGCTTGTTCACCCCACCGCTGGGCAGCTCCTCCACAGCGAGGCTGCTGACGGTGCCCTCGATGAGGGGCAGTAGTCCGTCCTACTCGATCCAGGCCGGCCGCCGGGTGAGTCTTGGATGCAGCCGGTCCCATGCCCGCGCGGTCACCTTGCCGTAGAGGCGGGTGTCGGTGACTGTCACAGCCTGCTCGATGCCCCAGGCTCAGCCGCGGTCTGACGGTGGTCCGGAGCGGTGACGCGGTGGGCTCGGCTCGGCGGCGGTCACCGGGCTGTGTGCCGGTAGCGGCGTGTAGTAACTCCAGGTCGTCAACAAGCGGATGCGAGATCTTCCCCGTTTCACCCCGTCTGGGGGAGGGGCGCCGGTGTGTCGTCGACGTGCGCGCATGGATATCGCTACGAAGTTCACGACCAGTTGGATCTTATGGAACGGGACATCGTGCGCTTCCTCATGACGGCCGCCACGGCCGCTGCCGCCCTGCTTGCCGTCGCGGCGCCGGCCGATCCGATGCCCGCTCGGGGACCCAGGTGATGAAGTGACGATGCCGGTCACCAGCGCCCTCACGGTGCTGCCGGTGAAGGCGGAGGACCGTACCGGCTACCAGCGCACCAAGTTCCACCATTGGGTCGATGCCGATCACGACGGCTGCGACACCCGAGCAGAGGTTCTGAAGGCAGAGGCGTTCATCACGCCGACGGTTGACGCCGCGTGTCACGTCAGCGGCGGCGAGTGGTATTCCGCCTACGACAATCAGTACATCGATGACGCCGACATTGACCACCTGGTGCCGCTGGCGGCTCGGGGGCCTCCAGGTGGTCGTCGAGGGAGCGCGAGGCGTACGCGAACGGTCTCGGTGGTGCGCGCTCGCTGCTCGCGGTGTCGGCGAAGACGAACCGGGCCAAGGGCGACCGGGACCCGGTCCAGTGGTTGCCGCCCTTCGCCGGGGAGCGCTGCACCTACGTCGCAGACTGGGCCGCCACGAAACTGCGTTGGCAACTCGCCCTCGACCCACAGGAGAAGGCGGCCCTTGCCGATGAGTTCGAGCGCCGTCCGAATGCGCCGGTCGAGGTGACGTCCGCGCGCTGACCGCGCTCCCCCGATCGAGCTGAATCCCTCGCAATCTACCCCCGCGTCCCCGCCCTTGGGAGTTTCATGAGATCCGATCTCGGATGGAGCACCGCGGCCCTGGCCGCGGTCCTGCTCGCTATGCCGCACCCGCCCGTCGCCGCAGCCCAGTTGGCGGCGCCGGCCAAGTGCACCGGCGGTCAGAAGGACTCCCGCGGCCGCTCGGCCGTCGACGACAAGGAGGTGCGCTGGGAGGACGAGACGGTGTTCGACGACGCGATCCGCCACGCCCACCATGCCTGGACCTCCCACGGCCTGAACAAGGTGAAGATCAAGCCGGACGACGGCGGCACGATCGCCGACCTGCAGTGGCAGGACAAGAAGGCGACCGGGCCGGGCTGGAAGAACGTCTACGGCCGGTACACGCCGTTCCCCGGCGCCGACACGATCTACCTCAACCGCGCCTACCTCGACAAGAACAAAGTGCACGGCACCACCAGCGACCGGCGCCGCGTGGCCGCCCACGAGCTGGGCCACGCGCTCGGCTTCTGTCACAAGAAGGTCGACTGGTACCGGACGTTGATGGAGGGCGACTTCTTCTTCCTCCCCGACAACGGCCGGCCGACCACCGCAGACCGCCGCAACTACCACAAACTCTGGAGGTGACCCGATGACCCGCATCCGGCTCGCGGCCCTGGTCGCCGGCGCGGCTCTCGCGCTGTCCGGCCTGGGCTGGATCGGCTACCAGCAGCTGACCACCGCCGTGGCCCCGGCCGAATCCCTGACCGGCTACGACCCGTCCGACCCCGCACAGGTGGCGGCGACCGCGGATGACGTGTTCACCGCGACCGTCCTCAGCACCCGTGGCCGACACCGGGTCGACGACGTTGACTGGCAGCAGTACGAGGTACGCGTGCACAGCGTGCAGAAGGGGCACCGTTCCGGCACCGTCCGGGTCGCGGTCGAAGCGGCCGGCCCCATGCTCGCGACCGATGCCTTGTACGTCTTCGCCACCACCCCCTTCGCCGACCCGGACAACGGCCACGGCCAAGTCATCGAAGCCGCCCCGCAGCCTGCGAGTGAACAGACGGTACGCATCTGGGAACGCGCGGCCCACCAGCGATCCTGAGCGGTGCGATGACAGCGAGCAGGCAGTGGGGCGACGAACAGCGTGCTGAGCAAGCGTGGGCGCGTATGAGGCGGCCGAGCAGCCGCACGGCGAGGGCGGTCCTGCCGCTGTCGGGGCCACCGCTCACGGTGACTACCTGTGCGAGAGGCAGCCTGCGCTGGACTCACGTCGCTGTCGGCCGTCTCCCGTACGTTGGGGAGTCTGTTCAGGAGGAACCTGGAAACCCACCACCCGGGCATCGACTCCCTTCGCCTGCCACCGGAGGTTGCCTCCCTGGACCAGCGCACACGGGAACGACTGCCCGTGCTTCCACTCCTCGTCAGCACCAGCCAACGCAACCGCCTCCAGGCCGCAGCGATGCTCGCGGCCGCGCGACAGGCCGAGCCTGGCACCGGCTGCAGTGTCGACGGCCAGACGTTCTTCCGGCCGGTGCTGAAGTCCGCGTCCGGCACCAGGATTTGGGCCCAGGAGCTTGAAGCGCCCAGGACCGCGGCCCGCGCCGTCCGGCGCGACCTTACCCACGAGGACCAGTTGACCGTGATGCCGCGTGGCCCGAGCTCCCGGGCACACCGTCTCTCCCGGCGCGACCGACACTGAGCTGCTCCATGGAACCAACCCCACCCCGCAAGCCCTCCAAACGGTCATCGGCATGACACCGCTTGGCCGACCGGGTCAACCGTCCGACGTGGCCGATGTAGTCGCGTTTCTCGTGCGTCCGGACGGCGGGTGGATCACAGGCCAGAACCTGCGAGCGACGGGCGGGCCGGCTTGAGTTCAACCTGCGATCCCGGTGCCGGAACGAAGCGACTGTATGCCTGTGACCTGCGGGAATATCTGGTGACACGGCTTCTAGTTGTACTGACCCGGGACATTGGTTGAGCGGCTCAGCGAAGAGCGCTCTGGAGAGTTCCGTTGTCGCTGGGCTGGTGGGCCTACCCAATGCCGTTGATCAGTTGCTCGATACGCGGTCGGTCGAGCAGTGAGTAGATCTGGGCGATTCGGCCGTGTGCGATCACGAAGGCCATGATCGAGATGGGTTGGCGGTTGCTGCGGACGATAACGGCTGCGCTGCCGTTGAGCGTGATGGGCTGGAACGTGGCGTCCGGGATGGCGAATGCCGCTGCGCGTTGTGTCACGTTCTCTGGGCCGCGGATCGTGGCGGACGCGGCAGGCCGGGTGGCTCCGCCGTCGGCGTGGAAGGTGATCTCGGGGTGCAGCAGAGTGAGAAGCGCGTCGATGTCACCGTCGCGGGATGCTGCGAAGAAGGCGTTGACCACGCTGCGTTGACTGGCGGGGTTGGTCTCGATCTCGGCGGGATCTACGGCGTGCACTCGTTGACGCGCGCGGCTGGCGAGTTTGCGGGTAGCTTCGGTCGACTTGCCGAGGACGTTGGCGATCTCGTTGAACGGCATTCCGAAGGAGTCGTGCAGCACGAACGTGAGGCGCTCGGGTGGTGTCAGGCTTTGTAGAACGATGTGGAGCGCCAGGCTGACCTGCTCGGCGAGAAGAGCCTGATCTTCTGGGCTCAGTGCCTGATCGGGGCGCACGTGGAGTTCGGGCCCGGCTGCGTCCGCTGGATTCTCGGGCCGCGCGGTTCGTGCTCTGAGTTTGTTGAGACAAGTGCGTGAGACGACGGTCGTCATCCATCCCTCAAGGTTGGTGACGGCGGCGACGTCTGTTGCGCCGGGGCGGCTGAGGCGAACCCAGGCATCTTGGACGGCGTCTTCTGCGTCCGCGCTGTTGCCGAGGATCCGGTAGGCCAGTGCGGTCAGCCGTTGACGGCTCTCTTCGAAGTGTCGGCTGAGCTGTTCGGCAGAGTCCATCCAGTCACGTCCTCGTGTTGCGGGGTGTCAGTGCCTGTGACACGCCCACGGGCGAGAACGTGACAGGAGCACGATGTGATGACCCCGAACCAATCAGCGCCAACCCTAGATCCCCGACGACGACGCCGGATGGCGCTGCTGGCGCTGTGTCTGGCCGGCTTCGTGATCCAGCTCGACGTCACGATCGTCAATGTCGCCCTCCCGACGATTCAGCATGAGCTGCAGGTGGCGCCAGGCTCGTTGGAGTGGATCATCAGCGGCTACGCACTCGGGCTGGCCGCACTGATCCCGTTGATGGGTGCGCTCGGTGATCGGCTTGGCCACCGGCCGGTCTTGCTGGCCGGTCTGGTCGTCTTCGGCCTCTGCTCTGCCGGAGCAGCGCTGGCGTCAAGCCCCGCGACGCTTGTGGGCGCGCGGATCGGTCAGGGAGTTGGCGGCGCCGACATCTTGGCGCTCACCCTCGCCGTACTGACCGATACCTACCCGCCGGAACAGCGCGGTCACGCGATCGGCTGGTGGGCAGCGATCGGCGGCATCGGCTTCGGCGCGGGCCCGATCGTCGGCGGCCTGCTGCTGTCGGCCTTCGGCTGGTCAACGATCTTCTGGGTCAATCTCCCGATCATTGTCGTCACGGGTGCCTTGATCCTGCTGACCGTCCCGCGGGCCGCTACGACATCCGAGTCACGGCCGCTTGACGTTCCGGGCGTCGTGCTCGCGTCGGTGGGCCTGGCCTCAGTGACTTTCGGGCTGATCACCGCGACGGAGGTGCCCTGGAATCCGTCCCGAACCCTGTTGCCGCTTATCGGTGGCGGGCTTATTCTCATGGCGTTCGTGCAGTGGCAACGCCGCGCCACCGATCCCCTGGTACCGAAAGCGGTGCGCAGCAACTCGGCGTTCATCGGTGCCTGCTTCATCTACTTCACCAGCTACCTGGCCTTCAGCGGCACGCTCTACTACGTCACCTTGATGTTCCAGAACCTCCTCGGCTGGTCCGCACTTCACACCGGCCTGTCGTGGCTGCTGATGAACGCCCCCTTCCTCGTGGCCGCGCAGATGGCCGGCAAACTCAGCCAACGCTTCACGCCACGTGCCATCGTGACCACGGGCAGCACGGGCGGAGCGCTCGGTGTGGCGGCACTGAGCACCTTGACGCCAACCACCCCATTCGCCGTGGCAGGTATCGGATACCTGGTCGCCGGAGTCGGTTTCGGACTGCTGGTTCCTGGGATCACCCACGTGGCCATGCGCGACGTCTCCGCGCCCGTAGCGGGTGCCGCCTCGGCGGTACTGAACTCCTCACGCCAGCTCGGCACCGCCGTAGGCCTTGCGCTCGTCGGCGCCATCGGCGCGGGGGTGACCCACCACACCTGGGTCGCATCGCGATACGGGCACACGCACTCCGCCCCCGGCACCATCGCCACCGGCGACCTCCATGCAATCCCCGCTCAGTTGCAGGGCACGGCCCGTCGCGCATTCGAAACTGGCTACCACGTCGCACTCGGAATCTGTGTCGCGAGCCTCCTTTTTGCCGTTTGGCTGTCACTGCACGCGTTCAAGCAGCCGACAGCATGTCCTGAGGCAGCCCAGGTAAAGGAACTGAGTCTGTGAGTCAGGCCAACGCCGCCCTGACCCCACGAGCGCGGCTCAAGGTCGCCCAACTGGTCGTCGACCAGGGAGTCCCGATCCGCGAAGTCGCCGCCCGATTCCAATGCTCATGGCCAACCGTCAAGCGATGGGCGAGCCGATACGCAGCCGGGCAGCCCATGACCGACCGATCCTCCCGACCACACACCAGCCCTGCGAAGACGCCAGCAGCAACGACGAAACGAATCGTCTCGCTGCGCCTGCGCAAGCGCATCGGCCCTGTCCAGCTCGCTGCCTTGACCGGGGGCGCGCCATCGACCGTGCACCGGGTGCTTCGGCGCTGCCACATCAGCCGTCTGAGCTACCTCGATCGTGCTACGGGCGACCCCGTACGCCGCTACGAACACTCTCACCCAGGGGCGATGATCCACGTCGACGTCAAGAAGCTCGGCAACATTCCCGACGGAGGCGGATGGCGATTCGTCGGTCGCGCGCAAGGCATACGCAACCGCGCGCGAACAAAAGGGAAACCGAAGAATCGGCACCACAACCCAAAGATGGGCTACGCATTCGTTCACACCGTCATCGACGACCACTCTCGTATCGCCTACGCAGAGATACACGACGACGAGACCGCGGCCACGGCTGTCGCCGTACTTCGCCGAGCCGTGATTTGGTTCGCCGACCGAGGCGTCACCGTCGAGCGGGTGCTTTCCGACAATGGCGCCGCCTACGTGTCACACCTCTGGCGCGACACCTGCACCGAACTTCGGATCAAGCATTCACGCACGCGACCCCGCCGCCGCAGACCAACGGGAAGATCGAGAGATTCCACCGCACCCTCGCTGACGGGTGGGGATACGCCCGCTGCTACGTCTCAGAAGCCGAACGCAGGGGCGCCCTCTCCGACTGGCTGCACACCTACAACCACCACCGGCCGCATACCGCCCTTGGGAACAAGCCACCCATCACCCGCTTGACCAACCTCCCGGGTCAGTACATCTAGTTGTTGCGGGTCAGGACGTTGATGACGCTTTCGGCAGGGCGGACCTTTGCAGCCGCGGAGCCGGGGCCTGTCGCACTATCGCCGGCGTAGCGCACCCGAGGCGGTTACCTCAGGTTGTCGGATCCCAGAGCCCGTTGGCTTCACCGCGGGCGAGGTGTTCGGCGTAGACGTCGACCTTCCAGGCGATGACGGAGCGGCACTCCTCCAGCGCCTGGATCTGTGCGTCGACGCGCTGCCGATGGGCGTCCAGTAGTCGCAGACGTGCCTCTTCGTTGCCCGGTCCCTGGCGTACCAGTTCGGCGAAGTGTTTGAGGTCGGCGAGCGGCATGCCGGATTCGCGGAGCTTGACGCAGATCAGCAGCCAGTCGACATCGTAGGAGGTATAGCGCCGTCTGCCGCCGGGTGTGCGCTGGACAGGTCCGACGAGCAGTCCCTCGCGCTCGTAGAAGCGCAGAGCGTGCACGCTCAGTCCGGTTTGCTCGGCTACCTCGCCGATGCTCAGCGACTGCACGGCAGCCTCGGTGGTCGTCATGCCGCTCACCTCCGGACTTGATCTAGACCTCTCTCTAGATCGTAGCGTCTGCTGCATGACCATTACTGATCAGCAGCCGCTAGGCTCGCCCTTCTCCGCGTCCACCACTGCCGAGGACGTCGTGGACGGCCTCGATCTCTCCGGAAGGACAGCCGTGGTGACCGGGGGCTATTCCGGGCTCGGCCTTGAGACCACCCGGGCTCTGGCGGCCGCAGGAGCACGGGTCGTCGTTCCCGCCCGCCGCCCCGACGTTGCGCGTGCTGCTCTGAAGGAGGTGAAGAATTGCGAGGTCATCCCCATGGATCTGGCCGACCTCGACAGCGTCCGCTCAGCCTGCGCGCACATCAGCAGCCGTCTCGACCGGCTCGACCTCCTGATGGCCGTCGCCGGAGTCATGGCCACCCCGGAGCGACGCGTCGGGCCCGGCTGGGAAGGGCAGCTCACCGCCAACCACTTCGGGCACTTCACCCTCGCCTGCGAGCTCTACCCGCTTTTCGCCGCCGCGGACGGCGCGCGCGTCGTCGTCAACAGCTCGGCCGGGCACACCCTGACCGGCATCCGCTGGCACGATCCGCACTTCCGTACCGGCTACGACAAGTGGCTGGCCTACGGCCAGGCCAAGACCGCCAACGCCCTGTTCGCCGTGCACCTCGACGCCCTCGGAAAAGACGACGGCATCCGGGCATTCGTCCTCCACCCCGGCAAAATCATCACTGGACTCCAGCGGGAGATGCCTCTCCGGGAGCAGATCGACCGCGGCTGGGTGGACGAGCACGGCAACGTCATCGGTGACGGTTTCAAGACCCCCTCCCAGGGGGCCGCCACCGGCCTGTGGGCCGCCACGTCCCCGCTCCTCGACAACAGCGGCGGCCTCTATCTGGAGGACTGCGACGTTGCGCATGTCTCTGCACCCGGCACCCCCATGGACGACGGCGGCGTCCGCGCATACGCCATCGCCCCCGACGAGGCGGCCCGGCTCTGGTCCCTGTCTCTCGCCGTGACCGGCGCCACGCCGATCACCCGATGAACGCACGCTCTGCATATAGCGCGCTGCCCGCCGTTGTGGCGGGCAGCGCGGTGCGCACCGGCCTCGGGCCGCCTTGTGCAGCAGTGCGGCCAGCCCGACGCTGCCGTTGCCGAACCGCTGGTTGGTGCGGTCGACGGCTTGCTCGGCGCGCAGGCGCATCTCACGGCTGTGGTCGAAGGAGATCCGCTCCGCGGTGGCGCCGGCGGCGACCAGGTCCTCGGCCCGGACCAAGAGGCCTGTGAGGCGGCCGCGTTGGAGGCCGGCGCGGGTCCATGACCCGGTAGGCGGCGGTGCGCAGGTCGTCGTCGCGGGCGGAAGGCTCGGGCAGGCGCAGGGTTTTGGTCCAGCGGGCGCCGGCGGCGAAGCCGAGTTGCGGGGTGAGACCGCGGGCGACCTGGTCCAGGGTGCGCAGTGTGGCAGCGAGTTCGATGACGAGGGCCAGGAGGCGGGCGCGCAGGGTGGCCCCGTCCATCTCCTGCCGTTCGAAGCGATGCCGCACCGCCATCCACATCGGCAGGGACTTCGGCGTCACCGGCCGTAGGTTGATGCCGCGGGCCCGCTCGGACGCCGTCCGGCCGGCGCGCCCGCCCAGCACCCGCACTCCGCCCTCGACTACCTCCCACCCGAGGAATTCGAGGCCCAGCACTACCGACCACAGGCAGTCCCGAACACCGCCTGAAACCTCGCAAACCGGCCGCTACGAAACGCGGGGCAGCTCACCACTGCGCCTGTGCTGCTACCTGGGTCGGCACGAAACTGCGGTGGAGCCGGCCGCCGACGACGCCCAACTGACGGCACTGCGGGCCCTCGCCACGCACTGCCCCGCCGCCGAGGTCGTCTACGAGTCCGCCCCGTAACCGACGGAGCCTTATCCGTGCCGGAGGTGTTCGGCCCGTCAAGACACTTGCTGCTGCCGCCGCCGCCGGCTACGGCTGGGACGCCGTCGGGAGAATTGTTCGACGCCGTCCAACACCGCCCCGTAGAGCCAACGGACACACCGTGGGCCGTGCGCGTCGGGTGCTTCCGGTCAGTTCGCCGTGGCCCGCTCGATCCATGCGCGGTGGGCGGTCAGGTCGGTGTAGATGCCGGGGCCGGTGGCGCACTTCGGATCGGCGTCGCCGTCGCGGCTGGTCGCCCCGATCAGTTGCCACCGCCCGGGACGGCCCTTGATCTGTGGGCCGCCGGAGTCGAGGATGCACGCCTGCGCGTCCTGGGTAGGGCTGTCGGTGCACAGCTCGTTGCGCGCGTCGTAGTTCTCGCTGCACTGTTCGTCGGCGACGAGCTTCGTGTCCAACTCCTGCAACGTGACCGGCGGTTGCGGGCACTCGCTGCCGTCCTCGCAGGTCATGCCCCAGCCGAGGATCCGGGTGTGGGTCCCCACCGGCCCGGACGAGGCGGCCACCTTGATGGGCTCCGCGTTCACGGGGTGGTCCAGCTTCATGACGGCCACGTCGTCGCGGAACGGCTCGTAGGAGAAGTCCGGGTGCGCGACGACCTTGGTCACCTTCGCCGTGGCCCCCTTCGTACGGTCGTGGTCGCCGACCCGCACGGAGAGCTGCTCGGGCTTGATGTTCACCGTGCAGTGCCCGGCCGTCACGATCCAGTCCCGCTTGATCAGAGAGGCTCCGCAGTAGTGGTGGCCGTCCTTCTGCACGCTCACCATGAACGGGTACTCCGAGGTGGCGTCGTGGCCCCCGATGATCGCCGATGCCGACGGTGCCACCGCCATGGAGAGGGTGATCGCGCCCGCCACCGCGCACAGTGCCGCCTTGCCGCGCCTGGTCATCTGTCCTCCTGTGTTTCGTTCGGTCCTCGTTCACCTACGAAGATCGTGTCGCGGGAGGCGGTGCCGGCGCGTCACCCTTCTCGCCCGGGTGAACTCGCCCTCAGGTCGTACGGCACGTCGGCCGGATCATGCTGCGGGACGACCACCCGTGGGCAGCGCGGCATCGATCCGGAAGCCGCCGTCACCAGTCGGCCCGGACTCGATGGTGCCTCCTGCCAGGCGGACCCGCTCCGTCAGGCCGATGAGCCCGTGTCCCCCGCTGGGCAGCAGAGGCTCACCGTCCGCGGTCGGCTCGGCGAGCCTCTCGGGCGGTCCGTTGACGACCCGCAGGCGCACGGTGCGCGGGTCGAACGCGAGGTGGATCCGCGTCGTGGCGCCCGGGGCGTGCTTGTGCACATTGGTCAGGGCCTCTTGCACGACCCGGTGCGCGGCCCGCTCGACCGGCTCCGCCAGTGGCTGAGGCGCGCCCTCGACGCTCACAGTGACGGGTAGCCCGGCGGTCCGGGAACCGTCGGCCAGCTCGGAGATTCTGTCGACGGCCGCGCCCGGGGCGGGCCGTCGCTCGGCCGGCACGGCAGGATCGGCCGCCGCGTCCCCTGCCCCACCCTTCGCGGCGTCGCTCTCGGCGTCGCTCCCCGGTCCGTTCCTGAGCAGCCCCAGCATCTCGCGGAGTTCGGTCAGGGCCCGCCGACCGGCGGTCTGGATGATCTCCGCGGTCTCGCCCGTCACCTCCGGGTCGTGGGCGACGGCGCTGAGCACGTTGGCGTGCACGACGATCAGACTCACCTGGTGGGACACCACGTCGTGCATCTCACCCGCGATACGTCGGCGCTCCTCCTCCCGCGCGGCCTCGGCGACGAGCCGCTGTTCCCGCTCGGCGCGCTCGGCCCGTTCGACGAGACCGGCGACGACGGCGCGCCGCTGGCCCACGTAGAGCCCGAGCAGCAGCGGCACCAGGCAGGAGAAGACGAAGTTCACCGCGAACCAGAGCGCCACGGTCCGCGGACTGGACCACGCGGCCGCGTCCCACGGCGCGAGGACCACGAGCCCGATACCGGCCGAGGCCCAGACGATCCGTCGGCTGTGCGGGCCGCGATAGGCGCCTTGCGCGTAGAAGGCGAGGGGCGCCACGAAGGGCGAGACCTGGAGGACCTTGGCGAGCAGACCGACGGCGAGTACGAGTTCGGGGGCCCGGCGCCGTGCGAGCAGCGGCAGTGCGCTCACGGCGGCGAACAGCAGATTCGCCCAGGGAGCGGCCGGCCCCATACGGGGGTTCTGGTAACTGTTCACCACCGCGAGCAGCAAGGCGACGGCCGTCAGCCCCAGGTCCGCGGCCGGCGCGGGCAGGACGGGCGACCGCGGCATGGGCCGCGCCGCAAGGCTCTGCGCCGCGCCTCCGTCCCCGGAGGGCAGGAGGGCCCCGTTGCGCAGCGTGTTCATGAGGCGGTGGGTGCGACTGGTGATACTCACCCAGCGAGGATAGGAGGAGGCCCCGGGTCCTCGACATCCCGGCCTGGGTCGCAGCGTGGGCACATGATCGGTACGAGGCAGATCGAGAGCGACGAAGCCCGCAGGATCGTGGATTCCGACGCGGTCCGTCCGCCCGGAGAGCTCCTCCGGATCGCCGAAGCCCCGTACGAGGACGGCAGAGGCGGGCTGGGGCCCGAATACGGACGGGACGAGGAAGGCCCGGGCCGCTACCTCTTCTCGACCGAGGACGCCGACGGCATCGTCTGACACATGCTCCTGGACGCGCCGCCCGCCCGACACCGACGGAGGCCCTGATCACGGTGTGAGAGACACCCCGTCGGAGAGGCTTGTCGTGCTGCTCGGGCGCCGGGGAGAACCATCCGGCCCTAACAGGATACTGACAGGGCACTGACGGGAAACTGAAAAGTGACTGCCAGTGTGCGCCTCATGAGACACCTCAGCCGTAGCATCCTGCTGACCGGTGCCGTGACCACCGGCGTCCTTGGTCTTTCCCTCCCGGCGGGCGCGGTCGGCGCCCCCGTCGCCGGACTTCTCGCGGACCAGCCGGCCGATGCCGGGCCCGAGCTGCTGTTCCTCCCGAACATCGACGACGACGCGGGCGTCTGCCGGGACCGGGCCCGCACCCTCGTCGAGAAGGCCGCGGACCGCGAGGCCGCCAACGACGACGCGTTGTACGAAAAGCGTGAGCAACTGGAGCAGGAGCCCGACCAGGAGAAGGCCGAGGCGGAGTGGGCCGAGCTGGTCCGCTCCCACCGGTGGGCACAGAACGAGACCGACCGCGCCCTTGCCGCCTGCAACGACGCCGCCGACGACGTGGTCAACGGACACGCCGACGAAGCCGACCTGGCCCGTCTGCGCACCCGGGCCTGGCCCGGTGCCGCCGCCTCCGCGAGGGGCCGTCTCACCGTCCCCGTCCGGGACGCCGACCGGATACGTCTGTTCATCCACCGCCCGGGCGGCTCCGCGCCTTACGGCTGGGAGGTGGTCGGCCCGCGGACCAGGCTCACCGCGGAGGAACTGCGGCACGGAGTGGAGATCGGCGTCGAGGGCCGTGACGTGGTCCGGGACGCCGCCGTCTGGAACGGCCGCACCAGCGTCACCCTCACCGTCACCGCAAACGGCGCGAGCGCCTCGGCGGCGCTGACGCTGCGCCAGGCCCCCGTCCTCACCCAGCTCAACACCGCCCCCGTCCGAGAGGTGCTGCGGGCCCGGACCGACGAGAGCGACACCTACACCCAGGCGTTCGTCGGGGAGCTGGACGCCGCGCTGCCGGCCGGCGGGGTGCAGGGCCCCTCCAGCGCCCTCGACACCCAGGGCGACGCCTGGGCTCAGGACATCTTCGAACCCGCCTACACAGCCGTCCCCGGACCGGACGGCCGTCCGCACGGTATGCGCGTCCTGATCACCTCGGTCAACGACGACCGCCGGGTCGCCGCACGCACCGCCTTCACCGAGCTCGCCGGCCCCGACGTGGCCGCCGTCCACATCACCCACGTCCCCGACGTGAACGAGAAGAGCGGCTACGACTCGATGGGCAACCTGGAGACGGTCCCGCCGAGCCCCGGCAACCCGCATGGCCGCGTCGTCATCGGCGGCGACGGCTCCGCCCCCGGCGCGACCGGCCCCGCCCCGGAGATGCTCACCTTCCTGCGCGCCCAGGGCGTGCAGGACCCGATCTCTCTCGACACCTCATGGCTGACCGTCGGTCACGTCGACGAGTTCGTGCAGTTCCTGCCGGTGCCCGGCAGCCGGCTCGGCTGGCGGGCCGTGGTCGCCGACCCGCGTGCCGGCCTCGCCCTCCTGCGCGACGTGCGGAAGAAGGGACATGGCGGCGACCTCCTGCACGGCGGACTGCCCGAGCTGGAATGGCCGTACGACACGCGAGTCGACCAGCGCAGTGTCGACGCCTTCCTGGCCGACACCCAGTTCATCGGCACCAACGACCGCGCCGCCGAGCGGATCGACGCCGACCTTGCCCTGCTGAAGGCGAAGGCGGGCCTCACCGACGCGGAGATCGTCCGCGTCCCCGCCCTGTTCACCGCCCGCTCATTGGACTACAGGATGCTGGAGACTGAGATCGCAGGCATGGAAGACGGCCCGGAGAAGGAAGCCAGGCAGAAGGAACTGGCAGGGATGCGCGACGCGGTGGCCGAGATCCCCGGAACCGTCAACGGCCTCGTGCTCAACGGCGGCCGCTACGTCGCCCCCAAGCCCTACGGCCCGGTCTTGAACGGCAAGGACGTCTTCGCCGAAGCGATCACCAAGGCCTTCCGCGGCATCGGCCACCAGGTGACCTACGTGGACGACCTCATCAGCTCGCACATCAGCGAGGGTGAGATCCACTGCGCGACCAACACCCTCAGGGACGTCTTCGGCCCCAGCAACCGCTGGTGGCGGCGGCGCTGACCCATCACTCGGCGCGACCGTGAATGGTCGGCGTCGTGGCAGTGGGTTGGTCGGCAGTGGGCGGGTCGGTGTTTTGCCAGCATGCAAGGGCCTGGTCCTGTCTTCGGCAAGAGCTGGTCGCCCGGATCTCTCATGCTGTGGTGGAGGTGGGCGCGTTCAGCGGCAGGCGCTGACGCCGGACAGGTACAGGGCGAGGGTCGAGGCGACGGCGCTGGCGCCGAAGAGAACCGCTGCCGGCGTGTTGGTTCCTGCGCGTCGGGCGATGAGGGCGGCGGGTGACGGTGGTGGCGCGGGCGAGGCGGTTGATCATGTCTCAGCCGAAGCCTCCGGTGCCGTGACTCAGGTCGGGGGTGCGGCGGCGTGCGGGTTGCCGGCTGGGGTCGTCGATGGCCACTTCGATGTGGTCGGGGTGGGCGGTCAGGCGGAGGGTGTAACTGCCGCCGCCATGGCGCAGAGCGTCGGTGACGAGTTCGGAGACGACCAGCACGGCGGTGTCGGCTGCTTCCGGATCGGTGGCCGGGGAGGCGCTCCAGGAAGGCCCGCGTGGCCTCACCCGCGACGGCGACGGCGTTCGTGGAGCCGGTGGCCGTGGTGGCGGGGCATGCCATTTCCATGGGGTCCCCTGCTCTCTGTCTTGTCGGCGGCTGATCCTGACTCAACGCGCCGGTTCTGCCCCTCCCTCGCCTGGTTAACCTACTGCGAGCCGATTACCTCTGGGGTCGAAATGCAGAAATCTATGTTCGCCAGAGTAGACATTGACTGGCGGTGTGGTTACGGTTTCTCTCGTAGCCGAGACGAACAGGGCCCGACCGAGACCCCGCCGGGCAGCAGTAATCGCAGTGGCAGTGCGCAAGACGGTGCGGTGGCGGAGTTTCGGAGCCAGGTTTGTGCAGGACGGCGACGGGACTGGCGGCCGGACCGGGTGGCCCGCGGTGATCAGGGGCCGCCGTTGAGCAGGATCACGGGCACGCAGCGGCGGCACCCGCGAAGGCAGTTCGCTGGACCCAGCAGTGAGGTAACTGAGCAGCACCTTGGCGAAGGTGTCGACTGCGGGCGCGCACCAAGAAGTCCGGCAGTGGGTTCCCAAGCCAGATGCAGACGCAGGACGGGCAACGGGGCTGGCTGCCGGAGAAGTGGCGCTACCGCAGGCCACAGAGCAGTACGCAGGAGAGCAGTACCAGCAGCAGGCAATTGATCGATCCCAGAGGGAAGCACGGAGGAAGCAGGCGCATCAGGATCGCCCGGGCGGAAATCTTGGGCCCGGGTACCGCAGGACATCGATAGCGAGGTGGTCTCCGGTCAAGCAACCGCGATCCCCGTACTCCCGACGGCAGTTCGGTCGGGTGCGCCGACACAGAAGGCCGGCGCGGCATCAGGGCCGGCATCTGGTGCAGCAGTTCCTTCGGGGTCCTGGTGCCCATGGCACCAGGACCCCTCCACGTGGGTCCGTGGGTATGACGGCTGAGGGCTGAGAACCTGTATCTGAACCTCAGGTCCCAAGGTCACCGGCCCTGCCACTGCCGCCGCGTGCGAACAGAGGGGCAGGAGTCAAGTTCGGGCCGCCGACTTTGGCCCGGTCGCCGCCACTTCCAAGTACAGCCACTGCCTCTGCGGCCTGCAAGCCTGGGTTTGAATTCAGGTTCTGATACGTGGGGAGGGGCCCGTGCGGGCAGGTGGCCCGGCGGGTGTGGATACAAGCAGGAAGAGAAAGGGCACAGAACATGGCCACCGTCGTGTCGCAGCAGCCGGCCCAGGACATCGGCGAACGGGTGCAGCAGGCACTGGTGGAGCGTGCGTATGCGGATCCGTCTTCGGTGGCGCCGAAGGACGCCCGCGAGATCGGCCGGCATTTCTTCGGCCGGCTGACCCGGCTGGAGGAGGGCACGGCCGAGTACAGCCATGTGCGCAGAGCGCTGATCGAGATGAACCTTTCCCTGGTGCAGTACGCGGCCTCGCGGTTCAGGCACCGTGGGCCGCAGGAGATGGAGGACATCGTCCAGGTCGGCACGATCGGGCTGATCAAGGCGATCGACCGGTTCGAACTGTCCCGGGAGGTCGAGTTCACCTCGTTCGCGGTCCCGTACATCACGGGGGAGATCAAGCGGTTCTTCCGGGACACCTCCTGGGCCGTGCATGTGCCGCGCCGGCTGCAGGAGGCGCGGGTTGAGCTGTCCAAGGCGACCGAGGAGTTGCGTACCCGGCTGGGCCGCATGCCCTCGACGGCCGAGCTGGCGGAGCTGATGCAGCTGGAACCGTCCGAGGTCGCCGAGGCACAGAAGGCCTCCAACGGCTACAACAGCATCTCCCTGGACGCGGCCGTCACCGGCTCCGACGAGGAGTCCGACACGATGCTCGCCGACTTCATCGGTATCGACGAGGACCGCTTCGAGCTGGTGGAGAACTTCCACTCCCTGGCCCCGCTCATCGCCGACCTCGATGAGCGCGACCGGCGCCTGCTCCACCTGCGCTTCGTCGAAGAGCGCACCCAGCAGGACATCGCCGACGAGCTCGGCTGCTCCCAGATGCACGTCTCCCGGCTGATCACCCGCGTCATCGCCGGGCTCCGCACCGGCCTGATGGCGGCCGAGTAGACGCCTGGCCCCACCCCACCATTGGCGCCCGACATGACCTCGTCCTTCCGGCCCGCAAGGCCCGCAAGGCCCGGAAGGACGAGGCTCATGCACCACCGCTCCATCGTGCAGAGAACCAGCAACCGACCCTCTTTGCGCATGAGCCATGGATTGTCGGGCACCCGCTCGGCCACGGCGTACCCAGAGCAAACCCTCCCAGGGGTCGGATACGCCCGTGCTCCTCCGGTTCGGGCAAAGAGCTGGGGGAGCCACCCCGCTCAGGAGGCTAGGCCTCCGCGATCGACGGTGCGCCGCGCTACCTCGCGCAGCTTGAGGTTCTTCTCCTGTGAGTAGCGGCGGAGCACGTCGAAGGCCTGCTGTTCGCTGAGGTTATGGCTGGCCATGACCAGGCCCATTGCTTCGCCGATGAGGCCCCGGGTCTCCACGGCCTGTCCCAGCTGGTCCTGTTCACGGGCCGCGGCGAAAGCGACGGCCGCATGGGAGCTGAACAGCCATCCGGCGGTCTCGCAGTCCTCGGTGAACGCGTCAGGGGCTGCGGCGTACAGATTGAGGGCGCCCAGGTCCTTTTCATTGGTGTAGAGGAGGAAACCCATCATGCTGCCGACGCCGAGTTCCCTCGCCTCGGGGGCGTACTGACGCCAGCGTGTGCGCTCGCTGGTCATGTCACGGACCCGGAAGACGGGATGGCCCAGTCGTGCCGCATCGAAGCAGGGCCCTTCACCGCAGCGCTCCTGCAGATGGTCGCTCTCCAGGACGAGCTGGTCCGTCGGGGCGAGAGAGACGGCTTTGCCGTCCTTGAGCCACAGGATGCCGGCTGATTCACAGCCGGGGACGAGTTTGACGGCGGCCGAGGTGATCGAGGCCAGGGTCGCGTCGACGCTCTCCTCATCCTGCAGGTCGCGGGCCAGCGCGGCCAGCTGTACGGCGAAGTCCCGCCAGTCCATGTCGTACCTCTCTCTTTAATGCCGTAGACCGACACTCTCGCAGGCTCGTACAGGCTTCCACAGCAACGAGCGCAAGCTCCTCAAAGACTCGAGGTGCCCGTCTGAAGAGACCAGCCTTGCATGCGGCGGAATGCTTCCCTCGCGGCAGCCGGGGCGCTGCGCTCGCCCTGCGGCTGCTCACGGACGCTTCCCAGGCGTCTCCCGCCGCTAGACAGATGTACGTCCATCGGACGCGACGCAGCTGCTGGCGGGGCGTTTGCGGGGAAGTTGCCTGAGGGGGAGCCGGCTTGGACGCCGGGCGGCGGGTGGGGCCGGCTGCCGCTCCGGTCGAGCGAAGAAGTTCGGCGCGGAGAAGGCACGCCGGGAAGAGGACCCGGGTGTCGCGTTCTCCTGCGTGTGACGGGGCCGGCTGACTCTTCCCGGTGCACTGGCAGCGCTGCAAGCACCTCCTGATCGATCCCGCCTGGTCAGGCGGATTCAGCAGCAGGCCACGGAAGTTGGTGGTGGCCGTCACGTGCACTGCCGCTGCTGCGGGCGATGCGGCGCGTGTGAACTGGGCCAGGGTGCGGGCTCGTCGGGTGCCACCGGGCTGTTTGCGTCGAGGATTCCGTGAATGCGCCGCATCCCGTCGCTGCGGGTGGCGGTCAGGACCAGGACGTCGGTGACGCCGGTGATTCTGAAGAGCCGCTGCACGCCACTGCGGCAGGGGCCTGCGAGCACGAACGGCCGCAGCGCGGCCCGGTGTTCGGCGTGCGCGCGCAGGACCAGGTTCAGCAGCGTGCTGTCGGCGAAGGTGAGGTCGGACAGATCCAGCAGCGTGCCCACAGTGCTGGTGCTGGCTCGCGCGCACCCGATTCCGCAAGCCCCTGCTCCTGTCGCCCTACAAACAGAATCACCGCTGCCACCGCAAGGTCCTCGTGGTCGACGAGGTGACGGCGTTCACCGGCGGTGTGGGCATCGCCGAGGAATGGTGCGGCTCCGCCCGAGGCCCGAACGAGTGGCGCGACACCCACGTCGAGGTGAGGGGCCCCGCCGTCGACGGGATCTGCGCCGCCTTCGCCCAGAACTGGGCCGAGTGCCACGACGAACTCTTCGACGAACGAGACCGGTTCATCGAGCACGAGCCACAGGGCGACGCCATCGTCCAGGTCGTACGCGGCTCGGTCAGCCTCGGGTGGCAGGACATCCAGACGCTGCTGCGGGTGGCGATCGAGTCGGCCGAGGAGCGGCTCCGGTTCGCCACCGCCTACTTCTCGCCGGACGACCACTTCGTCGAGTTGCTGTGTGCGGCGGCCCGCCGGGGCGTCGACGTCGAACTCCTGCTCCCCGGGCCGCACACCGACATGAAGATCAGCCGGATTGCGGGCCGCCACCACTACCACCGCCTCCTCGAGTGCGGGGTGACGGTGCGTGAGTACCAGCGGACGATGCTCCACTGCAAACTCGTCACGGTGGACGGCACCGCCGCGCTCATCGGATCCGCCAACCTCAACCGGCGCTCCCTGGACCACGACGAGGAAGCGATGCCGGCCGTGCTCGACGCGTCCTTCACCGCCGCGCTCGACGGCGACTACGACGCGGACATCGAGCAGAGCGTCCGGGTCAGCCCGAAAATGTGGGCGCGCCGTCCCTTGTCGTTCCGCGCGGCAGAACTGGCGACCCGCACGGTCCAGCACTTCCTGTGAACGACGAAGAGTGCAAGACGTTCGGCCCTTCCACTGAAGGGAAGGGGGCGGGCGGCGTGGCCGCGGCCGGGGATCGCGGCGCGCTTGCTTCGTTGCGTGGCGGCAGGGCGTGTGGCAGCGATCTGACCAGCACAGATGACAGGTGGGAAAAGGCTCCCTGCCGGGCGGAGCCTGCATTGTGTGCCTGGCGCACGGCCCGCATGGGCTGGTGGGCCGGAGATTCGCCACCGCGGGACGGCCCCGCCCATTCACGGACCTACCCGTTTCCTGCGGCCTCGCTGCACAACTACAACTATGGAGCCTGCGTGGCTCCGGCGGCCCTCTCCCTGATGCTGCGGCCTCCAGCTCCGTGGAGCTACCTCGACCGAATCCAGCTCCAGATCGAGGTACATCTCCACACCTGCCAAGGCGAGTTGGACGCCGACTTCACCCGTGGAGATGCGCACCAGAACGTGCCGACCGGATACTCGGGACGGTCGGTCTCTCCACTGACATCAGAACCAGGTGGTATCTGTGAGCCAGGCGTCGCCGCGCTGCGCGCACTGGTTTGCTTCAGGGCATGACCTCACGGGCGCCAGAAGCTACGCCGGTCCGCGTCGTAACGTCGCTCATACCGGTCGCGCTGTGTCCGGCTCCGCCGGTACTCCACGTACTCCGGATCGTCCCTGCGCCACGGTCGGTCCCTGCGGCAGTAGCGGATGATGCCGTAGATCAGAGCGGCCGCGGCCAGCCACAGGATGGGCTTCACGAAGCCGAGCCCGACCAGGATCACGAAGACGACGAGCAGGGCAGGTATCACGTTATGCCCCTAACGGGGATTGTCGTCCGCGGCGCCTCCTGCCGAGGAGTAGCCGGTCCGGCCCCTCCGGTCCGGAGGAGGCCGGATCAGTTCATCGAGGCCGAGTCACCGGCGCGTGGTGTCCGTGCCTTCGCGGCTGCCGCTCTTGGCCAGTCCGCGGCTGATCACATAACCGATGGTCAGCAGGGTGACGTACAACCATGCTCGGTCGGCGGGGAAACGGTCCACACCGCTTGAGCCGTCGCCGACCGCCCAGGAGGCGACGAGGACGGCGATCACCGACGCGACGTAGGCGAAGAACTCCGAAGTCCTGAACGAGGGTTTCGTCTCCGCCGAAGTACGAGGTGTCGAATGCGTGTCCCGGATCGGGCCGGATTCCGGATACCCAGGGGACGAAGCTGCGGTCATCGTGTCTCTTCTTCCTGGATCGAGATGCCTGACGACATCTGTGCGAGCAGGCGCGTACCCGAGACGTGGGCATCGGAACGCGCCGGGGCGTGCGCCCTTTCGCCACCCGCGCTCCTTGGCCATGTGCCAGGGAGGCAGCAGAGGAGGCTGGGCCAGCCGCAGCTGTATCAGGCGGCCCCCGGAGGTTCCGGGGGCCGGTGGGGCCTTGCATCAGCGTGCATTCCGGCCGGAATTGTGCGCTTGCCGACCCGGCTGTAGCGGTCGCTGGCGGCCTCTGGCGCACATTGCGCCTGCCGAGAACGTCGTCCATGCAGATCAGAGGCTTGCTCGGGTGGTACGGCAGGATGACCACCAGTGTTGCTTCGTCTCTCCTGCCTGACCGTCACCAACATGTTCGCTGCGCTGGATTACTGCCGATGAGCGTCCACGACGAGGACGTGGAGAACTTCGCCCTGCCCCACCAGATCACCATCCTTGAACGCCAACTCAAGGCAGACCGGGCGCGGTTCGCCCCGGAGGACCGAGCGTGGCCGGCCGCTCTGCTGACACCCATGCCCCGCGCGGTGCTGCGCGGCTTGCGACTGCTGGTCCGGCCCGACACCGTGCTGCGCCGGCACCGCGACCTGAGCAAAACGGTGCCACGCCCGCACGTGTCGGCCGAAGAGGCCGGGCCGACCACCCACGGTCCGCTCGATCCGCACGCTGATCTTGCGCATGGTCCGCGAACTCTGCTGGGGCCAGGGAGTGTCCTCAAAGTGGGCGGAGCCAGAGGAGCGTTGATGCGAGGGTGACCGCGGCTTCGAACGAGGCCGCGGTCTTGTCGTAGCGGGTGGCGATGCCGCGCCAGTGCTTGAGGCGGTTGAAGCAGCGTTCGACGACGTTGCGGCGCCGGTAGACAGCCTTGTCAAAGCCGCATCGTCGTTCGCGGCGTCGTGCGCGCCCGGCGAGTTGGTCGACCCGTTCGGGAAGGGTGGCCTTGATGCCGCGTCGGCGCAGGTGTGCGCGGATGGCCCGGGATGAGTAGCTTTTGTCCGCGACCACCTGGTCCGGGCGGGTGCGGGGGCGTCCCGGCCCGGGGCGGGCCACGCGAATGCCCGCCATGAGCTGTTCGAACTGGGTGCAGTCGTTGCGGTTGCCGCCGGTGAGAGTGAACGAGAGAGGACGGCCGCGGCCGTCACAGGCCAGGTGGATCTTGGTGGTCAGTCCACCTCGGGATCGGCCGAGGGCGTGATCTGCTGGTTCGTCCCCTGCCCGGCCCCCCTCTTCGCGCCGGCGGCATGCTGATGGGCGCGGACCAGGGTGGAGTCGACCGCAACCAGCCAGTCCACGTCCGCTTTCGCATCCTGCTCGGCCTGGACCGCGGCAAGCATGCGGGTGAACGTGCCATCCAGCGCCCACCTGCGGAAACGTGTGTACAACGACTGCCACGGCCCGTACCGGGCGGGCATATCCCGCCAGGCGGCACCCGCACGGATCTTCCACACGATCCCGTTCAGCATCATCCGGTCGTCCGCACGAGGGCGACCGAACGATGCTGCCGGAAGGAACGGGCGACACAACTCCCATTCCTCATCGGTCAGTTCATAGCGGCGACTCACAAGAGCCATCATCCCGCGCCACTACTTTGAACACACGTCCTAATGGCTCGGGGAAACCAGCGGCGGGGCAGGCACAGCCAGGTACCGCCAGGGGCGGGCCCCTCGCCTGCCCGGGTGATCTTCGCTGTAGTGGCTCTGTGCAATCGGTGCGCGTCGGCAGGATGCGGGGCATGGTCTCCTTTCCCGGCGGAAATTTCACGATCACCAACTGTGATACCGGCCGGTGCCTTCGGGCGCGGCTGGGCGAGAGCAAGGACATCAGTGACTGCAAGGAGGGGACGAAGTACCTGTTGTCGAAGACCGATCCGCCTGCGCTGGAGCTGGGCGCGGACGACGGCAGCGCGGCGTGTGCCTGGTATCTGAACACCGGTGAGGACCCGCAGTACCGGATCCCGTACCTGCAGATCGTCAATGTCGCGGTGCGGGACCTGCAGAACATCGGCAACTACTGCGTCTGTCTGCAGACCGAGCGCCGCGCCAAACACGCCCCCGAGCACGACGAACTCGCCGCCGTTCACCGGGCGCTGACGGGCGGGCAGAAGCAGGAACTCGCCGCGGTGATCCCCACGGCATGGTCGGGGGACCAGAAGTCTGGTTCGCCCACTGCCTGGCCCACCTGCGCAAAGGCGAGGACACCTACCTGGATGAGGACTTCACCCTCGAGCTTCCCTGGGAGGGCGACTGCGGCGACCTGTTTGTCGCCTTGAAGCAGTACGCGCGCGCGGTCCGCTCCCACCTCCCTGTGGAAGAAGACCCGGGATTCTACGTCTCCCGGACGATGAGGATGGAAGGCTGCGGTGTCCGGGCACGCGGCGGCGCCACTCACCGGTGGACCACCGACGGCATTCACATCTACGCCACCGACAGCCGCACCCTCCCCGCGCCCCGAAGCTACTGGACCGACAGCGGCGGCCGCCTGATGGGCCAGGGGCAAGGCAGCGGCGCCCAGACCTGGACGATCAAACCCTGGGAGCCGCCGGCCGGCGAGCCCGCTGCGAACGCCTATGCGCGCACCGGCCTGTTCGGGCCCCTCGCCGCTTTCCTCTGAACAGCACTGGCCGCGGGGGTGCTGTCGCCACAGCCGGCGCAGGCGACCGCCCCTGTTCCCAAGCGCGCTGCCGGTGGCTGAGATCAGCGGTGTCGCCGTCGACCTGCTCCATGCCGAGGGGTAAGGAAGTCCGGGGACGGGGCCATGGCCCGACTCTCCCCGCTCAACACCTCAACCTGCACCTGCTGGGCCGATACAGCGGCCCGTCAGCATCCCGGCCGCCGGCGCTCCCGCGTCCGCTGCGCGACCCGGCCCGGGGCTGTACGCGGACCGTGACCCCGGTCAACACCTACCGCTTTTCGGCCGGGCACTTTCCGAGGTCCAGGATGCGTCAGGCTTGTGATTCGAGCAGCCAGCTGAGCGGGGTGTCCTCGTTGCGGTCACCGGCGGCCGTCTTCATCCGGCCCACGCTCACCTTCTCGGTACCGGTCTCCAGGGGGATGCGGTGATCGCGCGCCGGCGGACCTGGGCGGACTCGACGAGCTTGAACACCATCGACAGGGCCGCGGCCGGGTTGCCGGCCCCACGGGTGACCTTGGTCCTCACCAGCCTCCGGTGCCCGCGGCAGCGAACAGTTCGTGAGGCCCGGCCCGGCTCCGCGCCTGTCTGGCCGTCTGGCAGGAGGCGAACAGAGGTCCGCACGTCGCGTACATAGCCAGGTGTGTGTCAGGTGTTTCGGCGGTTTCCGTTGTCGTCGCAGGGCAGGTCGGCGGCGGTGTGGTGGGTGAGGAAGTCGCGGGTGGCCTGGCGTTCGGCTTCGGTGATGGCGGTGGGGCGGACGTTGATGGTGCCGCCGAAGGGGCGGTCGACGTCGCGGATGATGCACAGGGTGGTGGTCAGGAGCGCGGTGATGACGACGAGAGTGATGATCTGTCCGCGGTTGTTGCGGCGCGGCAGGCAGATGCCGAGGGCGATCACGGTGATGACCAGGGTTGCGAGCAGGAACCAGAGGATGGCGCTGGGGATGCTCGCGGTGGCCTGGGTGAGGCGTTCCTCGCGCTCGTCCGAACGCTTGTTGTCAGCGGTGACCAGCATGCCGAAGACCGGCTTGCCGTTCACCTCGCGAAAGACGCGCCGGAAGTCGGTGGACCAGACGCTGGGCGCCGCGGAGGCGTTTCCGTCGGCCATGGCCGGCCATTCCTTTGCGCGTACGGCACGGGCGTAGCAGACCGCGTCTGCCTGGACTTCGCCGCGCTGTGTCTCAGGAGCGTATTCGGCGGACTCGACGAGCTGGTCCAAGGCCCGGGCCTCACCGCGCGAGGCGACCTCGGCCTTGCCGTAGGAGCCGTTGGCGGTGACCAGGACGAACGCGAGCAGCAGCACGGTCAGCGTCAGCAGGGGGCCGACCAGGTCCTTCACCGCCATACCCGTGTCGTCGTCCTCGTTCAGGAGCCGGGGCCGCAGCCAGTGGTTGGCGGCGAGGCCGGCGAGAAGGGCCACTGCGGCGACGACGATGACAAGGACCATGGACGGGCACCTCCGGGTGGCACGGGTGAAGAGCCCCGCGTTCGGGGCGTCGGCATGATGTCCCGCGCCCAGGGCCGCGTGGAACAGCCGAAACGTCTCCTCGCCCTCGAATGAGTGAGGTCCTTTGGGCCGGAGAGCCCCGCGCCCCGAACCCCCCGTCACACCGCGCGCTCCCCATCTCTTCCGGCCTGCGGGGAGGGGGCGGCTCAGTCGTAGAGGAGGGAGGCGGAGTCGGTGATCGCGCCTTGGCGGCCGGGTGTGGTGTAGGCGAAGTTGAGTACGGTGCGCCGCGGTCCGGGACGAGCGAGGGGGGTGACGCGGTGGGCGGTGAGGTCGCTTCGCAGGAGATAGCCGTCGCCGGGCCGGTGGTGCACGTGCCGGGTGCCGGGTGCGTCGAGGGCGGCGAGGTCCCCGCGCCCGGGGTGGAACTCCAGCAGTCCGCCGTCGGCGGGGTGCGGTGGGGCCTCCAGGAAGAGGACCAGGGCGAGAGGGTAGTCGTCGGTGTGCCCGCCGTGGGTGTCCCCGGGGCGGTGCAGGATGTTCAGAACGTGCCGCTCGACGGGGTCGTGGACGGTAACGGCTGTCTCACCCAGGAGTGAGGAGAGCAGCCGTATCAGGTCCGGGTCCTGGTAGAGGCGCGTGATCAATGGGGAAGTACGGGCGATCCGGTGGCCGCCGAGCGTGGTCATGTGCCGGGGGCTGTCGGCCATGCTCGGCATGTCGAAGTCGCGCCGTACCGCGTCGGCCTCCAGCCGGCGGGCTTCCCCGGCGAGTTCCGCGAGCCCGGAGGGGCTGATGAGGCCGGGCAGGGCGAGGTAGCTGTCGGCACAGAACCGCCGCCGCAGGGGCTCCCGGCGCGCGGGCGCAGGCAAGGTGAACACGTGCGAAGCATCCCTCCTCCACGCAGGGGACAAACCGCCCCGACCACCTGCTCCTGTCTGCTCGCATGAGCGGAGTCGGGTGCGCGAAAACGGACTTTGCACGTCCGTGCCTCGCCGTACCGGCCGTCCCTCTCAAACGATCGAGTCCCTACCGGACCCGAAACGCCTCAGTGAGCCTTTCCCAACCTGCTGGACCTGGCCAGTTGAGTCCCTCAGGAGTGCCCGCCCCGCAACGGGTGAGCACCACAAGCACAGCTCGACTGCTCGTCCACGACTACGCCTCTCGTGTGGCGGCGATCCGACCAGCACAGATGACAGGTTGGAAAGGCTCAGTGCTTGACCTGGACGATGACCCGCTCGGTGCGTACCCCTCCCGTGCCGTCGCGCAGTACGCGATCCAGGGAGATATCGCGTCCGGGGTCCGGGGCGTGGGTATGCATGAGCCATTGAACGTTCTCGTGCTCAGGGATGTCGCGCCGCAGGTCGTACAGCAGCCGTTCGAATCCGTCGTCCGCCGGCTTCTCCCATGGCAGAGCCAGCGTTGCGGAGCCGGGTGAGGCGCCCGCCTGCGGCTTGACCGAGATCGATCTCTGGAACAGGGAGCGGGTCGCTGTCGCCCAGCGAGCCGGCGTCGATGTCGGCCAGCTCGCTCGGCCAGTCGGACTCGAAAATGTCGTGCCAGTCCTGCCTCTGGTTGAAGCGCAGGTGACGGTGCATGTCGGATCAACGCCCGGTGCGCTCGGTGCTGTCTCCCAGCAGTCGTTCGATCTCGCCGATGGCCGCCTCTATCTTCGGAGTGTGGGCATTGGCCAGGAGCTCCCTGGGGTCAGCAGGTGCTGGGTGCGGTCTTGCCGGTGAAGCGGTCGGCGAGCCAGGGCAGGCCGTCGGCGCTGGTGGCCGCTGCCGCGGCGATGTGGCCGGGGATGAGGTTGCCGGCGAACTTCACCGTCGCGCCGCGCCGGCACCAGTCGGCGGCCAGGGTCTTGCCGACGTATTGGGGGATGACGTCGTCCAGGGCGCTGTGGGAGAGCAGGACGGGCACTACGGGCTTGGCCCGGCCGAGTTGTTGGTCGGCCACGATCGTCTTCCACGGTGCGCGGTGCAGGCGCTCGGTCAGCGGGCGCCCGTCCGCTGTCAGATGGCGCGAGTTCAGAAACGGGTATCTGGCGAGAGCCTGCGCGGTGCACAGGTTGTCCCTCAGGTCGTGGGTCACGCGTTTGCCGTGGGCGTTCAGATAGGGGTCGATGTCGATGCCGTAGGCGGTGGCCAGGCCGGAGAGGGCGTAGTTGAAGAATGCCCCGTAGGCGGAGCCGTCCAGGTTCTCGGCCACCTTGTTCATGTCGGCGGGCGGGGCGCCGACGACGGCGCCCTTGATCTTGAGCTCGGGTGCGTAGGCGGGGGCCAGTTCGGCGGCGGCAGCGGTGGCGCCGCCGCCCTGGGAGTAGCCGTAGAGCGCGACCGGGCCGGCGTCCGGAAGATCGACCGTGTCCAGACGCTGAGCGGCCCGGACGGAGTCCAGGACGGCGCGGCCCTGTGCCTCGCGGGTCATGTACGTGTGCACTCCGGGCGTGCCGAGCCCCTGATAGTCGGTCACCACCACGGCGTAGCCCTGCTCCAGGAGCTTCTTGACGGGCAGCGCCTCGTACTCGGTGCCCTCGGCCAGCTGGCGTGAGGGGGCGCATTTGTCCGCCAGGCCCTGCGTGCCGGGGGCGAAGGCGACGATGGGGCGCGGGCCGTGTGGAGAAGTGGCGGCATTCAGTACGGTGCCGGTGACGGCGATCACCTTGCCGGTGCGGTCCGTGGTGCGGTACATGATCCTGTGCGCGGACGCCTTGACCTTGATCGCCTTGAGCGGATCCAGGTAGAAGACGCTCGGTTCAGAGCTGAGCACGTCACCGTTGCGGGCGGCCAGGAGGGCCGGCTGGGCAGGGGAGTGCGGACGGCTGTCGGCACTCGCCGCCGGGCCGGTGGTGAAGACGAGGGTCAGCGCAGCGGCGACTGCAGCGGTCAAGACCGCCGCACGCTGGCCTGACGCGTAACGACAAAGCACGAGGTCCCCCTCGATCGATGAGATGAATGACTGGCCGGCCGCCGGAGGGGCAGCGCCACACACGACACATCCACAGACGCGCCGCCTACGTGCCGGGCTCGGCAGCTGACCTACAGACCCCTCGCCCAGGCGCTTCGAGGAAGGCGCGCTTGTTCACTCGCTGCGAAGAAAGCGTGCCGCTGCCCCGCTGACAAGCCGAAAGCGCACCAGGTGCGGCGGCCGCAACACTGCACCGGACCCGCTGCCAGGGCCACCGACCCTGGCAGCAAGCCGGTCCTGAGGGGACATCAGCGGATGAAAATGCGCTCAGTCGAAGACGACCGAGCGCACCTTCAGTCGCTCCGAAGCCCCGCCGGTGTGCGGGCGGAGCCTGAAGAACTCGCCCTGGCAGCCGGGCTCGCTGAAGACTGTGGCCCAGGCGTCGGTGCGGTTCTTGGGGGAGTGGCCGGGCTGTGGGTTGTCCTGGCCGACGCCGGGAAGGGTGAGGCACTGCTCGTTGGGCGGGTCGGTGAGGAAGCCGGTGACTGCGTAGCCCTCGTCGGTGACGTAGTCGTAGCGGAACTGGCCGGTTGCGGCAGAGGCGGAAGCGGGGTTCACGGCGAGGAGCAGTGCGGCGCCGAGAACGGCCGTGAAGGCGGAGCGAAAACGCATCGAGGGATCTTTCTGCCGGTGGAAACGGAACATGCCGTGGCCTTACTGCCCACTCAGCGCGCAGGGCACCGGCGCTTCACCCGTACGGACAGTGAGGAAACGAACCTGCACTACCCCGAATGGCTCCGAGACCCGCCTGGGGGCCGAGGGCGGGTGGTCAGGGGCTCTGCGGCCCGGACGCGATCGGCGGGGGCAGGCTGCGTTATGTGGAGGAGGTGTGCCCGCGATGTCGTTCACACGGTTGTGGGGCCGCAGCGGCCCAGGCGAAAACCAGGGTGTAGCCGAGTTGTCCTGGACGAAGCCCAATAGCCTGGCCTGCGACCCCCTACGACCTGCGAGCCGCGCTTCGTTCCGAGGGGACGCCGGCCAGCTCCCCCTGAGGCTGGTCAGGTAGCCGACGGCCCTGGCGGAGCCGCCCGCACGCACCATCAAGGGGACAGCTACGTCGGGCGTGGCCGACGGGCCGGTCGTCGAGGTGGCGGCGGGCACCACACGGCATGCGGTAGGCGCGCTGACCCGCGTGCGATAACAGGCAGGTCATGATCCATGTCCAGGCTTGGGCCATTGCGCCCCGTGGCCCGCCGACGCCGGACTACGCTGCCGATCGTGCGGAACACGAAGGCCTTCAAGGAATCCGTAGCCCAGACACTCGCCGAACTGGCCTCCTCGCTCGGGTCGATGCGGAGGACCAGCACCAGCAGTTCCCGACCGGTCATGATTGTGGAGAGGCCGCGTTCAGGAGAGCGCGTCCAGCTGGGGTGAGTTGGTGCGTGGCCGTGCGACCGGCCCGGCTGCTGTCGATCAGCCCGGCGTCTCGCAGGATGGTCAGGTGTTCGCTGGCCGTCGGGGGAGTGCGCTCACCAGCCTGGCCACAACGGTCGTCTGCAGGGGAGTGGTGAGCGCCGCCAGGATCCTCGACCGGGTCTCTCCCAGAAGACGGTCGAGGGACCTCGGGGTGGCGGGTGCCGCCCAGAGGTATCGTCCGGATGCCGGGTAGTAGATCGCTGGTGCCCAGTGGTCGGAAGTGGTGCACTGCATCCGGTCGGTGATGAACAGCGACGGCACCAGAATGAGTCCCTCAGGGCAGTCGACGTCGATGTCGACGCTCTTCTCGACGTCAATGGTGTCGCCTCCGCACACGGCGGAAGGGTGCAAACGCGGAAGGAATGCGCGGAGCCCCTCGCGGTTGACCTGGATGGCCCGGTCCAGCATTTCGGCACGCAGCGCCTGCCGCTTGGACGGCCATTCCGGTTCGACCGCTGCCTTCCAGAGTCGGCGAAGCGCAACGGCGGCCTCGGACCTGGCTCGGTCGGGGTCATCGAGCAGTCGGCGGCCCATGTCCGCCCCGCGCCCCTTCGTGGCGTCGACCAGCTCGGCGTACGTCTGGTCCGTGGGCGCGGCGAGAAGGGCGTCCATCCCTTCCTCGAACGTCGGCTCACTGGACATCGGCGACGGGTCGAGGAAGTCGGGTCGAGGAAGTCGGGTCGATACGCGCCATCGGCCATGAAGACCGTGAGCGCCCTCAGGTCCAGGAGCGGGAGAGGGCGGCGGCGACGGCGAAGCCACGGGTGGAACATCGGGTGACGCTGCGGTTCGGTCAAGAGCTGGGCGAGGCTGACCACTTCGTGGATCGGCGACATCGCCCACCGCACGCTCCCAGCACCAGCGCCCAATCGGTAGCGGATCACTCCTCTATCGTTAGGCCACCGTCGAAGTGAGCGCAGGCAGAACGGCGAAGCCTTGAGACTCGGGTCATGACGGACACGGAGTCGACAGCCCGGGTTTCCGGGCAACCCGAGCGAGCCCGACAGACACGGACGATCCGGCTGGGCGCCGGCAAACCGACCATCGAAATTCTCGCCGGCCCGGCGGAGACCAGCGGGATCGTGAGCATCTACCGATGGCGCATGTCGCCCTCCAGCCGGGGACCCGCCCCGCACTTTCATACGATCTTCAGCGAGACCTTCATCGTGGAAGAAGGTGACGTCGACTACTTCGACGGGCGGGCCTGGCGAACTCTGCTGCCCGGCGACACCGCGCATGCCGCGGCGGGCGACATCCACGCACTGCGCAAGGAGCGTGCCGGACCTGCCACCCTCCTGATGGCACTCTCGCCAGGCGTACCGCGAGAGCAGTACTTCGAGCAGCTCGCCACCGTGGACGAGCGGGACATGAGCCGACTTCACGAAGCCCACGACAACCACTTCGCCGACGTCCACGAGCGGTGAAGACACTTCCCTGTTCACGCGTGATCGCCACCGTCAAGCCCGAGTCCGGAGGCCGACGTCGTCCGCAGGCACCCGCAAAGTGCCGGTGAATTCCGTCGACGACCTGGAACAGGCTCGTGAGACGTTCGCCGCGTTCGACGCCGGCACCCTCGGCAAGTTCGCACGCACCATCGGTGGATCTCCCTTCCCCACTGGTTCCCCAGCAAAGGATTCACTGTGCCTAGCATCGCCATCATCGGAGCAGGCCCCGGCATGGGCCTGGCCATCGCCCGCACCTTCGCCTCCCACGGCTACGACGTCGCTCTCCTCGCCCGCAACCCCGACAAGCTCAACGACTTGGCCGGCCGACTCGAGGCCGAAGGCATCACCGCCGCCGCATTCCCCGCGGACGTACGCGACCACGACGCACTCACCCAGGCACTCAAGGACGCCGCCACCGGCTTCGACGGCATCGACGTCCTGGAATCACTCCCCCGCCGGCAGCCTCCAGTCCACGACGCTCACCAACCCGTCCGAGACCAACCCGTCCGATGTGCAATGGGCGATGGACCTCCTGCTCTACGGGGCCATCGCCGCCCCACGAGCCGTGCTGCCCGCAATGCGCGAAGCCGGCGCCGGCACCCCGCTCTACACCAACGGCGCCGGCTCGCTCGCCCCCACCCCGATGCTTGGCAACCTCAACGCCGCCCAGGCCGCGCTGCGCAACTGGGTAATCGGCCTGCACAAGGAACTGGCCGACACCGGCGTCCAGGCCGCACACGCCGCCATCGGCGTGTGGATCGGCACCGACGGCCCGCCGGGGGTACCGGCGGCCTCGGCCGAGGAGATCGCCCCCTCTACTGGGACCTGCACACCCAGCGCAACGAAGCCGAGCGCGTCTACACCGTCTGACGCCGTCGGCGCGAACAATTCACCGAAGGCGGTGGCCCGACCCCTGGGCAGTGCAGCCGAATCGCCCCGCGGGTGTCCGGACTATGCAGCACAATGAGTCGCATGACAAGACTTCGCATCGCGCTCGCCAACCTTGAAATTCCCGAGAATCCAGAAGACTCCGTGGTGCGAGCCGAGCGCGCGGTCAGAGCCGCTGCTGCTGCCGACGCGCGTATCGTGTGCTTCCCGGAAGCGTACGTGCCGGGCTACCCATGGCCGCCGCAATCGCGTAAGGCCGTGAGCGCCAACTTCTTGGAAGCTGCGCACGAGCGCATCGCCCAAGCCGCGCGGGAGAGCCACATCTCCGTGGTGCTCGGTACGGAGCGGTACATTTCCGACAAGCCACGTCTGACCACGCTCGTGCTTCGGCCCGACGGCGAACGAGCGGGTTATCAGGACAAGGTGCAGCTCGACCCAGCAGAAGATTCCACATATGAAGCGGGCAGCGATCGCCGAATATTCGAGGTCGACGGCTTCCGCTTCGGCATCGTGATTTGCCACGAGGGCTTTCGCTATCCGGAGACGGTACGCTGGGCCGTTTGCAACGGCGCCCAGTTGGTGTTCCACCCGCACTATAACGAAGCAGAGCCCGGCGCGTTTCAGCCAACTGAATTCGCCGACCCGAAAAACTCCTTCCACGAGAAGGCATTTCTATGTCGCGCCGCCGAGAACAATTGCTACATCGCCGCCGTCAACTGCGCGAGCCCGGGATCGCCCACGACATCCGCCGTAGTGCGGCCAGACGGCACGCTGCTTAGCCATCAACCTTACGGAAAGCCCGGGCTGTTGGTCTGCGACATCGATCCCGCCGAAGCCACGCCACTGCTCGCGCAACGCCTGAAAACCTGTTCTTGAGTTGTCGAGCAGCGCTCGGTTGAGTCGTTCGACCTTGCCGTTTGACTGGGGTCAGTGCCGCACGGCCCACAGATACGGACACCTCACGGAGAACGATCACACACCTCACGGGAAACGACCTGCAAAGCGCCGAGACGTCCCTGATCAGAGGCAATCGTGAACACCGGGCGTGCGCATCAACGCCTCGTCGGCCGGGCAAAAGAGCGCCGACGTGCCCGGCCCCGCAGGCCGGCGCCGCCTTCGTCGGCCCGCGGCGACCGCGGCGGCCCGGGCGGCCTGCTGTTCGGCGCGGGCGCGGGTGGCGGCCAGCCGGTAGGAGTCGGTGCCGGTTTCGATGATGTTGCCGCCGAGCGTCAATCGGTCCACTATGGCCGCGCAGAGCCTTGGATCCGTGAAGGTTTTGGTCCAGCCGCCGAAGGATTCATTGGAGGTGATCGCCACAGAATTCTTTTCCTCACGCTCCGTCAATACCTGGAACAGCAGCTCCGCCCCGCGACGATGAAGCTCCATGTAGCCGAGTTCATCACTGGCGCAGCAGGTTCCCGCCCTGCCCGAAGGCCCGGGCTGGTGGTACGAACCGAAGCTCGACGGCGACCGCGGCGTGCTGTGGCGACGCGAAACCGTCCGCATCCAAACCCGCTCCGGACGCGACGTCACCCAGCCGTGGCTCGACATCGCCACGGCCGCCATGGAGCTCCCGCCCGACACCGTCCTCGATGGTGAACTGGTCATCTGGCGCGACGGGAAAAGCGACTTCGACGCGGTCCGCTCGCGCGCCTCGGCCCGCGGCCGGCGCCTGGCCTACCTCGCCCACCGCTACCCCGCCAGCTGCGCCGCGTGGGACTGCCTCATGACCGACGGCCAGGACCTGCGGGCCCGCTCGTACCTGGAGCGGAGCGCCGCCCTCCTGGAGGTGCTCGAACCCCTCGGTCCGCCATTGCAGGCGGTGCCTGCGACCGATGACGTCGACGTCACCCGCGTGTGGTCTGAGGTCCTGCCGGAGCAGGGGGTGGACGGCATCGTGGCCAAGTGCGCAACGGGCCTCTACCGGTGGGCCGGTCGTGGCGGAAGGTGCGGCACAGTGAGAGGCTCGACGCCGACGTCGTCGGCTGCACCGGCACCTCCACGAGCCCCAAGCACCTGGCTGTGCGGCTTCCTGATGGCCGTACCGCGCTCACCCAGACCCTGCCCGGGACGCTGGCCGCGCAGATCGTAGAACACCTGAGTGCCGCCGATGGCCCGACGCGGCGCGCGCGTACGAACTCGGGTGACAGCTACGCCACCGCGGCGCACGGCCTGGTCGTCGAGGTCGCGGCGGGTACGACGCGACCCGGTCGTGACCGTGACTCGCGTGAGATGAGCAGATGGTTCCGCCTCCCGACCACCTGTCAACCCCAGGGGTAACTCCCTCTCGGTACCCGACGAGAGGGAAACGACATGACCCCACTTCCCCGCGCCCCTGAACAGACGATCCCCACCCCGCTGCGCCACGCCGACGCCCGCGCGGCGCAGCAGCGCGCGGCCACCTCGCTGACTTCGTTGGCACGGTCGGCGGTCAGATGGAGGCCGCGGCACTACTCAGCATCAGCAAAGCCGCCGTCTCCAAAGCGTTGGTGAGGGCGCGGAGCCGTGAACTGCGGGAGCCCGTGCTGGCCGACTACGCGGAGCTGGACCTGCCCGCCTGCGCGGTGCAAGTGCCCACCGTCGAAGAGTGGCAGGCGATGGAAGGCAACGAGCAACTGGTGGCGGCTGAGCGGGCCGTGCAGACCTGGTCGGCCCTGGCCACGACGGGGGAGCGCCTGTACCGCGAGACGCACAGCGCTGGCGAGTGGCTGGCCAGCGCCAGCATCGGATACGCGGACCCGGACGACGACGAGGACGCCGCCCAGCGGCCGGCTCTGGTCACGGACGCCGACGTCACCGCCGTCACGGCACAGGACCGCCACGCCTACTCGCCGCAGATCACCGTGCTCAGCGACATCGCCCGCGCCCTGGAGGACCAGGCGCACGCCGTATTCCGCGCCCGCGACTGGTGGCAGAGCCAAGTCGACCACCAGCACGGCGAGTTCGAGTAGCACGACCCGTTTCGGGAGGGTGGCCGTCCACTGCCAGGCGCACGGCCACCCCGCTGCTCCCGACCCGTCACAGACCAGGAGAGCAACCATGATGCCGTTCCCCCGCTACGTCCTTGCCCCGACCCACCTCACCGGCGACCTCTTCGGCTGGCAGCTGCACCGCGACGGCCGCCTCCTGGACTGCCACGAGACCTTCGCGCAGGACTTCGACCGCGACGTCGAGGCGACATGAACTGGGCCGAGCAGATCATCGGCACCCGGCTGAACTGGCAGCACACCCGCAAGGGCGGCCCGGACCGGTGGCTTGCCACCGACGACCGCGCCGCGGCCGGCACCGACGTGCTGCGCTCGGTCCAGCCCGGCACGCTCTTGGTCGCGGTCGGTCCCGGCGCCTCGGGCAAGAGCACCTTCGCGGCCGAGGGTCAGATCGTCACGGTGGTCTGCCTCGACTCGCTACGCGTGGAGATCGGAGGCGACTTCTCTGTCAAGTTCCGCGCGTTGAACTTTGGCCTCTCGCGGGAGCCCGCTCAGTAGGACGGCGCCACTAGACCCGCTTCGTAAGCGAGGATCACGAGTTGTACCCGGTCACGTGCGTCGAGCTTGGCGAGCAGCCGGGTCAGATAGGTCTTGGCTGTGGCGACGCTGATGGAGAGCTGGTCGGCGATCTCGGCGTTGGACAGGCCCCTGCCGACCAGGGTGAGCACCTCACGTTCCCGGACGGTGATGCGCTCGAGTTCCGTCCGCCATGTCGGCGTCGCTGTAGGGCGGTCGGCGAACTCCTTTATCAGTCTGCGGGTGACGCTCGGTGCGATGAGGGCGTCCCCGGCAGCCACGATACGGACTGCGGCCAGGATGTCGTCCAGGGCCATGTCCTTGACCAGGAACCCGGACGCGCCGGCGCGCAGCGCTCCGTAGACGCAGTCGTCGTCGTCGAAGGTCGTCAGGACAACAACGCGTGCGGTGTTGGTGCCCGTGGTGATCAGGCGGGTGGCTTCGATGCCGTCCACGCCGGGCATCCGGATGTCCATCACCACCACGTCGGGGCTGAGTTCCTCGGTCAGCCGGACCGCTTTGGCACCGTCTCCGGCCTCGCCCACGACCTGGACGTCCGCGGTGTCGGTGATGACCATCTGCAGGGCGGCGCGGATCAGGGGCTGGTCGTCGGCGAGTACCACCCGGATGGTCATCTGGCTCCAGCCTTCACTTCTGCTTCGGTCCCTGCCTCTGTCGGCACCGGTAGCCGGGCGGCTACCCGGAAGCCGCCCCCCGGACGGGGCCCGGCGGTGAAGCGGCCGTCCAGTAAGGTGACCCGCTCCCGCATACCGACCAGGCCGAATCCGGTGTCCGTGTCCTTCGTGTTTGCGCCGCCGAACTTCCCTCGGTCGACGACCTCGACGACGAGTTCGTCCTCCCGGTATTCGACTCTCACTTGACAGCGATCAGCAGCCGCGTGTCGTACGACGTTGGTCACTGCCTCTTGGACGATCCGGAACGCCGCGAGGTCGATGTCTGCGGGGAGCGGGCGGCGTTTGCCCTGCCACCACACTTCCACACGGACACCGGCGGCTGTGGTCGTCGCGGCGAGCCGTTCCAGGTCCGCCAGTCCGGCGGCCGGTTGCGAAGGAGTCTGTGTACGCCCCTGGTCGTGGTCGGTTGGTTCCTGATCTCGAGGGGCGGGTTCCTGCTCCTGGTCGGCCTGCCGTAGTGCGCCCAGCAGCCGCCGCAGTCCCGCCAGCGTCTCACGCCCCACGTGCTCCACGGCGATCATCGCCTCGCGAGCCCTGGCCGGCTGTGTCTCCACGACGCGGGCTGCGGCTCCGGCTTGCAGAGCGATGATGCCGATGCTGTGGGCGACCGTGTCGTGCATCTCGCGGGCGATGCGCAGCCGTTCTCTGGTGACTGCCTGGGCGGCGGCCCGGGCGTGCAGCTCTGCGGTGTGGGCGCGGGTCTGGTGCACAGAGTTGCCGATGAGCCAGGCGATGATGGCCGTCAGGGCGACGAAGGGTTCGGATGCGGTGCCGGATGCTCCACCCGTGATCCACCGCAGGAGGAAGTATCCGGCAAGCACGCCCAGCGCCCCGGCGCACGCGGTGATCGCGGTGCGCCGGGGCCGGGTGACCGCGACGTGGCAGAGGGCGACGTCCACTCCCAGGAACTGCAGGGGCGGAATCTCGTCCTGCTGCCAGGCCGCCGACGAGATGACCGTGCCGACGATCACCAGGCCGTACGCCAGCGCGGCTCTACGGCGCAGCAGCGCGCTGCCGGACAGGACCGCCAGGAAGGCAAGGGCGAGCAGCGCCTTGGCTGTGAGCGGGTCAAGGCCGTCCCGGGGATAGCTCAGGGAGTACTCGTGCCGCGGCGGCAACAGGACGTACTCCACGATGGGCTGCACTGCTGCCCCGACCCATACCAGTGCCGTCCACAGGCCCGGCGGTATGCGCTTGAGCAGCGGCAACGGCGGTGGCGGCGAGGCGGACATGCCGAGATCGTAAGCACGTACAAGCCAAAGGACATCGGCCTGTGGTCGTACAACCAGGGTCGACACCTGCGCCCGGCGATTGTCAGCACCGGTCCGACGACGAGCGGGGGCGTCGAACGGCACTGTGGGCGCCGTGATCCAAGTCAACGAACTCACGAAGCGATACGGCGGCACAACAGCTGTCGCAGACCTGACCTTCACCGTGCGCCCCGGTCAGGTGACCGGATTCCTCGGGCCGAACGGCTCCGGCAAGAGCACCACGCTCCGGGTGATCCTCGGCCTGCACAAGCCCACCAGCGGTACGGTCACTATTGCAGGTCGCCCCTTTTGCGATCGCCCTCGCGGCCTGCGGCACGTCGGCTCCCTCCTCGACGCGCACGACGTACACGGCGGGCGCAGCGCGGCGGCGCATCTGTCGGCGCTGGCGCGCAGCAACCGCATCCCCCGACGCCGGGTGGACGAGGTGCTGCGGGAGGTCGGTCTCGCCGGGGTCGCGGGGCGCCGCATCGGCGGATTCTCGCTGGGCATGAAACAACGGCTCGGCATCGCGTCCGCACTGCTCGGCGACCCACCGGTGCTGCTCTTCGACGAGCCGCTCAACGGCCTGGACCCCGAGGGAGTGAAGTGGCTGCGTGAGCTGTTCAGGCGGCTCGCCGCCGAGGGCCGTACCGTGTTCGTCTCCAGCCATCTGATGTCGGAGATGGAGCACACCGCCGACCAGCTGATCGTGATCGGCCGGGGCGAACTGCTCGCGGCGGAGAGCCTCGCGGAGTTCTCAGCCCGCAGCGACCGGCGTAGCGTCACCGTGGCCACGCCCGCCGCGCCCGCTCTGAGGGACCTGCTGACGGCCGAGGGCGCGGCCGCGCACTTGGAGGGCGAGCAGCTCACCGTGACCGGTCTGAGCGCGAAGCGCATCGGTGAGATCGTCCGACGGCACGGTTTGCCGCTGTACGAGCTCAGTACCCGTTCTGCCTCGCTGGAAGAGGCATTCATGGAGCTCACCGCCGACCGTGTCCAGTTCTCCGGAGGAGAGCCTCGATGACCGCGACCACCACTGTGACAACGGATGTTTCCGGCGGCGACCGACCCGCCCGCGAACCCCGCGCCCGGTTCCGTGACCTGGTCGCCGCCGAGTGGATCAAACACCGTTCGCTGCGTTCGACCTGGATCGCGTACGGGGCCGCCGCCCTGGCCGTCATCGGCTTCAACGCGGGCACCGCCTATGACACATACAGCCACTGGACGCTGCAGGTGTCGAAGGACCGCGCAGCCTTCGTCGGCGACGGGATGGCGCTGCAGCATGCGTTCACCTCGAACGCGGCCCTGCTCATGGCCCTCGCCCTCGGTGCCATTGGCGCCCTGGTGATCCTCGGGGAGTACAGCACGGGCACCAATCGGACGACATTCGCGGCCGTCCCGGCCCGCCGTTCGGTGATAGCTGCCAAGGCGGTCGTCGTCACGGTGGTCACGACCGTCTTCGGCGCGGTCGTCGCCGGGGTCTCGTTCGCTCTGACGCAGGCCATTCTCGATCGCCGGGATGCGGGCGTCTCCATCGGCGACCCGGGAGCCTTCCGTATCGTCCTGGCCTCAGCCCTTCTCGCGCCGGTGTGCGCGCTCGCCGGCTTCGCGCTCGGCGCCGTCGTCCGACACACCGCCTCCACCATGATCACCTCGGTGGTGGTCATCCTCGTGCTGCCGCTGTTCCTGACCGACGGCCGCCACTGGTCGGCGGTCGCCGGGCACACCCTGCCCTACCGTGCGTGGCTCCGGCTCGTCGATGTCAACTACTCCCCAATTGCCTTCTCGTGGAGCACCGGCGGAGCCTGGACCGTCTACACGGTGTGGGCGGGCGTCGCATGTGCGATCGCCGTCACCAGCGTCCACCGGCGAGACCAGTGAGTGGTTAGAGATTGCAGAGAGCTGCTGATCAGCCTGGACTGTTGCCTCCGCTCACAAACAGTTTCAGGCGGATCTGCAGTGTCGGCGCCGCCACCAGGCCAGGCCAGAGGCCAGGGATGTGGAGCCTTCCCGGCGGCACCGACGCCACAACACCACCCACGCCAAGATCCGCTGTGTCGGCGAGCAGGCCTTGGCTACGCTCAAGGGCTGGCGCCTCCTGCGCAAGCTGCGCTGCAGCACCCACCGCATCACCGCAATCATCAAGGCAGTCCTCGCCCTTCACCTCGCGGCCGCGTCAGGATGAAAAACCCTCAATCGAACGTGGAAGCGCGCAGGTTCGAAGATTCCCGGTCGTAGTAGAACCCGAACCGGATCGTGTGCGAAGCCAGCGCACTGCCGTACGCGCGGGTTCCGGCCTGACCTTCGACCTCGTTCAAGGAATAGGGACGTGAACTCCGACCCGCGCCCGCGGATCGACGCCGCCTCGCTGGGGTCCACGCCACCGATGGCGGCTACTGACTTCGGCGTTTCGGGGTGACAGAACAGGGCCCGCGCCACCCCGCCGGCGCCGCTCGGTGGTACCGCCGTTCAGTGTGGGCCGGACCAGCCGCGGCGCCTCGTCCGGCAGGTCGATCCTGCGCTACGCCGTGCCGTGAGCGGGCCTCATCCTCGCCGCAGAATGTCAATCTGCGCTGCAGGGGCTGGACTTGTGCAGGGCGGATGCACGGCTCAGGCGATCACCGACCATCGCCAAGGGGTGCCAGCTGTCGGCTGAGCCCGAGCACGTCGTCGACCGTCCGGGAATCGGTACTTCCGCGGAAGGCGGGGACGGGGTGGGCCTGGGGGCCGATGAGCAGGCCTGTCTGCCCGTCGAGTGAGGCGTCGGTGGCTGCGACGATGGACGACCGGGCGGCCGCGGACGCGGGGCCGGCCGTGGAGCGTTCGAAGGTCCGCCGGACCAGCGGCCACAGCAGGCGCAATGTCGGGGAGACGATCTTCGGTGAGCTCATGGTGTCATTGGTCATGTCGGTCGCGGCGCCGCCGGGGTCGGCCGCAAAGACGGTGATACCGCTGCCGCGCAGGCGCTCTGCCAGGTCCAGGGTGTAGGCAAGGTTGGCGAGCTTGGCCCGGCCGTACCAGTGGAAGCCGTAGTAGGCGCCCGGCGGTTCGACGGCGTCGAAGGTGCGCTTTGCTGCCCGGATCGCTCCGGAGCTGACGTTCACGACCCGGCTCGGCCCGTCGGCCCGGAGCTGATCGAGGAGCAGTTCGGTCAGCAGGTACGGCGAGAGGTGGTTGACGGCGAACGTCGCCTCGATCCCGTCGACGGTCTGCTGCCGGTCCGTGAACATCGCGCCCACGTTGTTGACCAGAACTTTCAGCGGCCCCTTGGCCGCCAGTTGGGCGGCGAGTGCTCGGACATTGCCGAGCGATGCGAGGTCGGTTGCCACGAACTGCGGCTTGCCTCCGGTCGCGACCGCGGTGATCCGCTCGACCGCACGGGCGCCACGCTCGGCGTCGCGGCCGACCACGGTGACGGTGAGCCCGTACGCCGCCAGTCCCATCGCGGTCTCCAGGCCGATTCCCCCGGTCCCCGCCGTTACTACCGCCCGCTGCTCCATAGGTCTGCCCTTCGCCACCTCGCCGCCGAAATCGGATAGGTATCCGTTTCGATGGAGGCACGCTAACACGACCGGATAGCCATCCGGTTAGTGAGGGGGTGAGGCGGTGAAGCGGCCGGTGTCCCTTGTGCCGATTGCTGAGCTGCTGTCAGCGCGGGGGACGCAGGCCCTCAAGGAGGACATCGAGGTAGACCTCGGTGCGTGTTGGGTCGCTATTGCCGGAGCGTACGGCGTGCTCGATGCCGCAGAGCAGGCGGCGCACGTCGTCGGCCTCGACGTCGCGCCGGATGGCGCCGACCCGGCGGGCACGGTCGAGCAAGTGCGCGACGGCCCGGTCGAGCTCAGCCTTCAACGCCGAGGTCTGCGCCTCGGTATCGCTGGCGGATTCGAGCACGGCGGCGAACCCGGCGTCGTCCAACGCGTGTATGAGGGTGAACCGCAGCAGGCGGTGCAGACCCGCGAGGGCGTCCTCGTCGCCGGCCGCGGCCTGGGCCTCGTCGACCAGCTCCTGGAAGCGCTCGGCCGACAGCGCCTCCCACAGCGCGTGGCGGTTGGGGAAATGCCGGTACACGGTTCCCACCCCCACCCCGGCGAGACGGGCGATGGCGTTCAGCTGGAGCGAGTCGTCACCGGCGGCCAGTTGCTCGCGGGCGATCCGCAACACCCGGGCGCGGTTGCGTGCGGCGTCCGCCCGCAGCGCCGGCCCTTGTTCGCCTTTCGGTGTCACGGGCCCAGCATAAAGGGCTGCCGGCCGCAGCCCGATGCTCCCCGTCTCCCCTGTCTGGTCCAGCTGGTACGGCAACCGGCTCTCCAGCGCATCAGTGTGACGGCGGTGGAAGATCGAGTGTGAGGCCGGTAGCCGCGATGAAGCCGTCGAGGATCTTGGAGCGATACTGCAGGCGTTTGAGCCGGTTTCGCACGAGGGACTCGAGTCGGTCGAACGCGACGCCGGCGAGGTTCGCGAGGTTGTGCTTCATGTGCGCCCAGAGGCGCTCGACCGGGTTCAGCTCGGGTGCGCATGCGAGTAGTAGGAACACTGTCAGCCACTCACGCCCGCCGATCAGGTGGCGCATCGCGTGGGAGACGTGGGTGTCAGCCGGTCCCACACCAGCACGATCGGTGCCGCGGCGCGCGATGTCGGGGCTGACCCCGAGGGCCCGGACCTGCTTGCGGCGGCACTGTGGGGGCTGCGGGGCTTTTCTGGGGCGCCCGGCCGCAGACGGCCGCCCACGGCGGGCGCTCGCCTGACACTTCCCGGCGCGCGAGCGGTCAGGCCGGCGACGGAGCGTCGCAGGTCCGGCCGGATGCTGCGGTGCGCTGGTCGAGGCCGCCGAGGATGAGTGCGAGGCCCGCCTCGAACGCCTCCTCGTGGTCGAGGACGGGGACGTCGTCCGGCAGGTCCTCGGCGTGCGGCGAGTCCGCGTCGGCCTGCTCCTCCAGGACGCAGCCGACGGTGAAGCGGCCGGCGGCGAGCATCGCCATCTGCGCGTCCCGCTGGGGCACGCCGGAGGCGATGAGGAAGGCGATCTTGCGGCGGACCCGGTCGAGGTCGCCGGTCGGCGTGGTTCCGGCGTGCAGCCGGGCACCGTCACGGCGCACCAGCAGCGTGCGGCGGAAGCTGCGGGAGTTCTCCAGGAACCAGTCGCGCCAGTCGTCCTCGGGGGAGGGCAGCGGCGCGTCGGCGTGCGGGGCCATGGCCACCTCTGCCATGGCGGCAAGAAGGTCCTTCTTGGTTTTGAAGTGGTAGTAGAGCGACGGCTGCTCGACACCGAGTCGCTTGGCCAGCCGCCGGGTGCTGACCGTTTCCAGGCCGACGTCGTCCAGCAAATTCAGCGCCTCTGCGACGACGGCCTCACGGTTCATCTTGGTCACGTTGACATTCTATCGCTGATAGAAGACCGTGGAAAGGAATCAATCACCGATAGATTTTGGAGTGGTCGGACATGACGAACACCGCCACGAAGCGTCCCTTGCGGATCCTCATCGCGGGCGGCGGCGTCGCGGGACAGGCGCTGGCCTTCTGGCTCACCCGCGGCGGTCACCAGGTGACGGTCGTCGAGCGCTTCCCAGCGCTGCGCGCCTCGGGCGCGCAGGTCGACCTGCGCGGACAGGGCATCGAGGCGGTCGAGCGCATGGGGCTGCTGGAGGCGGTGCGCAGCCGGCTGGTGGACGAGGCGGGCGTCGCCTTCGTCGACTCACGCGGCAAGCCGAAGGCGACGATCATGGCGAACACCTCCGGCAAGGGCCGCCAGACACTGACGTCGGAGTACGAGATCATGCGCGGCGACCTCGTGCGCATCCTGCACGAGGCGACCAAGAACGACACCGAGTACGTCTTCGGCAAGAGCGTCGACGGCTTCGACCAGCACGGGGAGCGGGTCACCGCGCACTTCTCGGACGGGACCTCAGGCGCGTACGATCTGTTGATCGGCGCGGACGGGCAGGGCTCACGCACCCGGAGGGCACTGCTGCCGGAAGGCTTCGACCCGTACTGGCGGGTGGGCATCCACATGGCTTACTGGTTCGTGCCGCGCATCGCCTCCGACACCAACATTCGCGACACCTACATGGTCCCGGGCGGCCGCCAGATCATGCGGCGCAGCCACAACGCGACCGAGACCCAGGTGTACTTCGTGATGCGCGAGGAGTCGGCCGAAGCATCCGCGATCCACCGCGCGCCCGTCGAGGAGCAGCAGAAGTTCTGGGCCGGGCGGTTCAGGGACGCCGGCTGGCAGACCGACCGCTTCATCGAGGGCATGAAGGACAGCCCGTTCTTCTACTCCCAGGAGGTCGCCCAAGTGCGCACCGACCACTGGTCCAAGGGCCGGGTGGTGCTCGCCGGGGACGCCGCGCACTGCGCCTCCCCCTACAGCGGCATGGGCATCTCCGGCGGACTCGTCGGCGCGTATGTCCTGGCCGGAGAGATCAACCGGCACGCGGACGACCTGCCGACCGCACTGGCCAACTACGACCGCATCCTGCGGCCCTTCGTCGACGAGATCCAGGGCGAGGTGAACCCCCGCATCCTGCGGGTGGGCATGTCCCTGAACAAGCACGCCATCAGCGCCTTCCAGAACGCCACCGCACTGGCCTGCTTCTTCCACATCCCCGACCTGGTCGCACGGTTTTCCAAGGAGGACCGCGGCGGCAACTGGCAGCTGCCGGCCTACACCGACGTCCTCGCCGCCTGAGCCGCCCCCGCGCCGCGCTCGGGGGGCGCGGCGAACCGGAACGTCGGGGGCGTCCTGCGTGTGGGGGAAGGTGCTGTGGCGCGCCGGTACCGCTCCGTGGGCTGTCTCTCTGCTCACCTGACCGATGACCGACCGGCCCCCGGCACCGTGCGCCCGGACATCAACGCCGCGTGCGACGACCTGGTGCTCACGCTCCTGAGCAAAGACCCCGACGAGCGACGCGCCTCAGCTAACGCCGTCGCCCAAGCGCTGCGCCATCTCGGCCAGTCGCAACAGCACCCAGGCCGCGCTGACGACCTCATCGTCTTCGGCGACGGCCGCTACTTCGCGGTCTGGTCCCGCCCTCGATGCCCCATTCACCACGGCATCACGCCTGGCAGCCTGTCCACATGGACACATTCGAGGACCGACTCGACGGCGGGTGGAAATGGTGGGAGGCCGCCATCGAAGAAGCGCAGGAAGGGCGCTGGGTCCGTGACGCCCCGTGGAACGGCAAGTCATCAAAGACATCGCTGCCGCCACCAACCCTCTCCATGATGGACGGATGGCCCCGTTCACCGAGGACTCGTGGCACGTACGCATCGGCAGGATCGCGAACTGGGCCGGGGTGCTGCGGCTCGCGGCCCGGTCAGGCGGCTTGGTGCTCCAACCCGTCGCCGGACGCATCCCGTCAACCCCTGCCAGCTTGACCGAGCTGCTGTCTGGCATCTACGCGGTCGGCGAGCAGAGAGAAATCTGGATGCAGCGGCTCCTGAAGGGCGAACTGCCACCAGAGGATCAGATCGCGAAGGCTGAAGGCTTCCTCACCGGGCCGGGGTCCATCGAGGACCTCGAGCTCTTCTTCTACGACTGAAAGGCCGCCCCTTCATCGTCACCGCCGCGCCCAGATGAGAATGACTCCAACCGTTCCCACTTCGCGTTCGTCAGATCCCCACGGCCCATATGACGAGCCTGACCTCAACACCCCACCCCTGCCAGGAGATCCCAGAAACAGCCCCCTAGCAGCGGCACACTACGCGTCAACGAACTCGCCTGGCCGGCGACCCACCGCCCCAGCAATGCCACCGTCGACCGCTGCGTCCTGGCCGGCATCGTCACCGGCAGCCGCATCACCCCCTCTGCATACTCTCGCTGAATCCCCGAGGTCGGCCTGCCCTTAGGTCAACCTTCGCTTCCCGGGGATGCCGGCGTCGGCGGTTGAACCGGCACTTCCTGTCCCAAGCATCTGGCCATCCGACTCCCTGATGGCCGTATCGCTCTCACCCAGACCCTCACCACGACGCTGGCCGCCCAACTCGCCCCATACCTGACCACCGACGGCCGGCGCAACGCGCCCATACCCTGCACGGCCGATGACCACGTCACCGTGCACACGGGGCTGCACGGGGAAGTTGCGGCGGGCACCACGCGGCATGCGGTGGTGACGTTGACACGCGTGCGTTGGGCAGGACGTGGACGCCAGAAGGGGGCGGCCTGTTCCTGCCTGCGGGCGCCGCCGGGAGTGTGGCGGGGCGGGCAGGCCTGGGGCACGGGGGTGTCCGCGGCCTGCTTGCTGTCCGGGCGCCCGTTGCCCCGTGGCGCACACCTTCCAACTTGGCTTGTTGCGGCTGGTCCTGGCCTGGCCTGGGGTGCATTTTGACGTGTGGGTAGCCGTGGCATTCTGTGGTGCTGATCTGCACACGCACTCGGGGCGAGGGGTCTGATGGACTGGCGCGAGTTTTCCCTGCAGATGGCGTCGATGGCGCGGGAACTCCTGTCGCAGGACTCGGTCCCCGCCACCCTGGCCAAGATCACATCGTCGGCCGTCGAACTGGTCGAGGGCTGTGACGCGGCCGGCATCCTGCTGCTGCGCAAGAATGAGGTGCTCTCTCTGGCGCCCACCGGGCAACTCGTCAGCGACAGCGACCGACTGCAGGAGCGGCTCGGTGAGGGCCCCTGCTTCGACGCCGCCCGCCAGGGGCATCCCGTCTTCCGCATCGAGGATCTGAGCACCGAGACGGTGCGCTGGCGCGCCTATGCGCCGCAGGCCCACGCTCTCGGCATCGGCAGCATGATGGGCCTGTTGCTGTACACCGAGGACGAACACGACCTGGGCGCCCTGAACTTCTACTCCCGAAAGGCCGGGGCGTTCACCGAGGCGAGCGAGACCGCGGGATGGCTGCTGGCCTCGCATGCGGCCGTCGCGTTCTCCGCAGCCCGGGACCATGCCCAGATGCAGCAGGCGGTCGAGACCCGCCATGTCATCGGTGAGGCCATGGGCATCGTGATGGCCCAGCGCAACGTGGACGAACACGAAGCCTTCGCCGTGCTGCGCCGCTCCTCACAGACCCGGAACGTGAAGCTGCGTGAGGTGGCCCGCCAGGTGTGTGAGCGCGGCACGCTCTGACGCTCTGGACCGACACCGCAGCAGCCCCGTATACACTCCACCGATTCACAGAGATTTCACATCTGGAGATGGTGTAGTGCGGCGAGCAATATCAGTCTTTCTCACAGTTCTGGCAGTGGCGTTGGGCCTGTCGATTCTGCCCGCGGCGCCGGCGCAGGCGGCGACGGTCTCCGCGGACGCGGCCAATGTCGCCAAGTCGGCCGGTCAGAGATACGCATTGAGATCCGAGGCCAACGGGCTGTACGTGACCGCAGATCCGAACGACGGCGGAAAGATGACGGCGAAGGCCTCAAAGGTCGGCTCCTGGGAGCGCTTCACGCTGCACACGAACCACGCCGGAAAGAACATCGCCCTGCGTTCCGAATCGACGGGCTTCTTCGCCTCGGCCGATCTGGGTGGGGACGGTACGGTGCGGGCCAAGGCCGGAGCCATCGCGTCATACGAGCAATTCACCGTCGAGTCCAGGGCATCCGACGGCCCGGGGCAGTTCGCGCTGAAATCGGTGTCCGACGGAACCTACGTCACCGTCGAGCACACGACCGAGGGCGGCGACGTCCTCCACACCCGGGCGACCTCCGTCGGCAGTTGGGAGCGGTTCACGCTGGTTCCGCAGGGTCAAGCGGGCACGGCCGGAGGCACACCGTCGCCTGCTGCCGCGCCCAGCTCGAAGCTGAACGTCATGACGTGGAACATTTGTGGCAACAACAACCCGGGTTGCTGGGACAAGAACCTGGCCGGCAAGGACCAGGTGAGCACGGCGATCGCCGAACGGCTGCCGCAGCCGGGCGGCGGTGCCATGCCCGACGTGATCTTCTTCCAGGAATTCTGCGAGAAGCACGCGAAGCCGGTCGAGGAAGCCCTGGAGCAGCGCACCGGACGCGGCTGGGACGTGCGCTTCGCGCCGACCCAGTACGTCATCGGCGAGCTCGGTGATCCGGTCCTCGGCAACGTGAAGGCGCAGAAGGAATGCGCCAAGGCAGACGGACTCGACCGCGGATCGTTCGGAGTGGCCATGGCCTTGCCGGACTCGAACACGTCCTACGAGGGCTACGTTCTCAGCTCCCCCGTCTCCTACGTTGCGTCGAACGGCAAGGTGTACAAGGCCGAACAGCGCCCGGCCCTCTGTGCGGACCTGCCGGATCGCGCGCTGCACGTGTGCACGTCCCACTTCAGTGCCGGCGCGGGCTACGACGATCCGGACGGAAAATACCGGAAGATCCAGGCCGGGGAGCTCATGGACATCGTCCGACGGGCTCCCGCCGGCTACCGCCCCGTCTTCGGCGGTGACCTGAACTCGGCAGCGCCGGACTCGACCGGCCCCGACGGCGGCGATCAGGACCGCAGCGTTCTGACCACCATGTACGCGTCGTACCGCGAGTGCGCACAGCGCGACGACGTGACCAGCCCCCGCACCGGCACGCCCACGGCTGTCTCCTCGGGCCCGGCGGGCACGGGCGATCCGACGATGAAGATCGACTACATCTTCGCGCCGCGGAACGCTCCGTTCACGAGTTGTGAAGTCTCCTCCACGCACGGCTCGTCGGATCACTGGACGCTCTACGGCACGATCGCCCTGCCCGCTGCATGAGATGAGCGGGAAAAGCCCCTGGCCGCACAGGCCAGGGGCTTTCGTGTGTTCGGGAGTCATGGTCAGTGGTCGCGGGGGAAGCCCAGGTCCACCCCGACGGGCCTCGGACGGGTCCGGCCAGCGGGTGGTGGCAACCTTCGCCGTGGGCGTCGTGGGTCATTTGAGTTGCGCAATAGGGGTTCCTCCGACCTGTAATGAGCGGGTTCGGGGTGGCTTCGTCCAGTCAAGTTGCGTGCCGATGCGTGCTGTTCACCTTGTCGAGATGGGGTTTTGACGGTCGGCTTTGCCGGCTGTGCAGGTTGGTTGGGCGGTGTGCAGTTCTGCTGGTCCTCGATATGTGTTGCTACCGGAAGTGATCGCGACGGGGCTGCCGGCACCGGCGTGAGAGGCCGACCCGCAGGGCTGGGGCCGGCGCGGCGTTCACCCGGCGCCCCGGGACAGGCTCTTCCGGAAACCGGCCGCTCCGCGCCCGGTAAAGACCCCACCTCCTAGGCCGCCCGCCTTGGACCGCATCAGGGTCGCCGACCAGGATCCGCGCCAACAACCCCGTATTGCCACGACCCCGCGGAAGCCACGGCCTCGGACCTACTGATCAGATCGACCTCTCGATCTTCCACCGGTGCCTTCCGAGGCGTTCGGAGGACTGCACTCCCGGCCGGGTGATCCGTGGAGTGATGTTGCGTTCGCGCAGCCACGCCAGGTTGCCGGCCGACAGCTCGCCCGCCACGACGAAGCCCGCCCAGCCAAGACGTGACCTTGCTGCCGTGGTGCTCAGACCAGCGGGCACCACCGGGCACCGACTCACGGCAGTGCGCGAGACGAGCGTGCGCGGCCGACTCGCCGAAGTTGTCGCGCAGTAAGCCTGCGCCTCAACTGGTCACATCCTCACGAGAGGTCACCGGTGAGGCTTCAGACAGGAACAATGGCGGGCTGAGTTCCTTGGGGCCCCGCTCCGATATGCCGGACGAAGTGACGTCCGACCGGGAGCGGCGTTGATTCGGTATGAAGCGGATGCCTGCACATGCGGTATTGACCGGCGTGTTCTCTGTGCTGATCCTGGCCGCGCCTGTTGCCGCCGGCCTTGACGACCGCCCGGCGCCGGCCGAAGTTGCGACCTCCTGCAGCGGCGTCGTCGCGGGCCTGCCCACCCTGGTCAGTGACGGGGACAGCTTTGATGGCCTGTGCGAGGTGGTGGAAGACTGATTGCCAGTTCCTTCCGGCAAGATCTGTGCCAGTGCTGTCCCGTCCCAGGTCGGGCTGTCGCTGTACTGGTCTGGCCTTCATGCCCTGGCGCTGGGGAGTCCCAAGCCGTCCATGTAGTCGCGTACTCGCGTGATCAGTCCGTTGTGGACATGGAGTATCAGGAGACCGGGGACGGTTAATGTGGTGGCCCTGGTCGTCAGTGTTGCCACCACGACATGCTCGGCGATGATCACTTCCGGATCGGCGGTCTCGTAGGCCGCGACCCTCCTGACCTCCTGCACCTGGACAGGGCTGGCGCCCCAGGCCGCCCGGTATCCGGCGCGCACGGCCTCACGCCCCTCGTAGCGCGGGGGGAAACCGGGAGAGGTGAACGGGAACTCGTGCACCGCGTCCATGGCATAGAGATCGGCCAGATCGTCCGGGGACTTGTCGAGCATGGCCTGGTAGTAGCAGGTCAGCACCTCGTGAGGGGTGCGAACAGCAGGTGTATCCAGATGCGACACGGGGATATTCCCTTCGCTCAGCATTTGTTGACCCACTCACCCTAGGGTCGGCCGGAAGTACCCGCCTCGTCCCGGTCAACTCCCCGACCCCGCCCGGTAGGAGCGGTCACCGGCGATACGGTCCCGCTCGTGCTCGGAGCGATTGCCACAGCATGCGGAGCAGTTCTGGCAATCTTCACCCTCCTTGCCCACTGGAAGACTGAGCCCATTCCAACCTGTCATCTGTGCTGGTCAGGTCACTGCCGCATGCGCGAGACGTAGTCGTGGACGAGCAGCCGAGCTGTGCTTGTGGTGATGGCCTTGCTGCGGGGCGGACAGCCCTGGCGGACTCAACTGGCCAGGTCCAGCAGGTTGGAAAGGGCTCCCTACGCTTTACTGCGGGATGTGGTGAGCCCTTCGTATGGTTGACCCGCCCAGGGGCGCCACACGCCGCGCCAGAGCACCATCTTCATGGGGAGGACGGCGGCGCGATTCCGGCCTCGGGAGTATTCGGAGCGAAAATTAGCGATAGCGGGGCGCTCCTCCACCTCGTCATCCTCATGGCCCTGCTCCGACGCCACTACGGGTGACGGAGTGCCACCGGCGCACGGCGGCACACCCCAGGTTCACGGAAATCTCCCCAGGGTCACTTTTGCGAGTACGCCGACAGTCGGCATCGTGGCTCGGCGCTCGCCGCGCACATGCAGCCGACCGATCGACGCGTGGGTCAGATCAGTTGTGCGTGGTGTCCAGTGGGCCGGCGATGGCGGTCAGTCGGAGCTTGGTCTCGTCCTCGCTGCCGGGCACAGCAGTCATGATCACGATCTTGAGTTCGCAGTCGCCGTCGGTCAGGGTGTCGCAGTCCACCGTGACAGGCCCTACTGAGGGGTGGTCGATCGTCTTGTGGTCCTCGCGGTGTGCGGCCACCTCTCCGGTCGCCCACAGCTCGGCGAACCTGGTGTTGCCGGCGGTCAGTTCGCGGATCAGAGAGGCAAGACGCGTGTCGTGGGGGAAGCGGCCTGTGGCGCGGCGCAGGTCGGAGACGATGGCGGCGTCGGTGGCGTGCCGGTCCGTCTCGGTCACCGGCCACAGGGCGAGGCGGGCGGGGCTTTCGTCGACCGGGAATCTGTCGCGGGCGAAGTTACGCAGGCGCGGCGGCGAGGCGGAGGGATCGCCAAGGAGTGCGGCCCATCCGCGGTTCCACCAGATCAACTGCCAGTCCGCGGCGAAGACGGCGACCGCGACGTCTCCGAGCCGGGCGAGCACCCTTTGCACGCCGGGCGGGAGATGGCCGGGGACCGTTCCGTGCGTCGGTGGGACCAGGTCGGCCAGCCGGTACAGGTGGTCTCGCTCGGCCGTGGACAGTTGCAGGGCGCGCGCCAGGGATGCCACCACGCTGGCTGAGGGTGTGGTGGCGCGTCCCTGTTCCAGGCGCACGATGTAGTCGACCGACATTCCTGCGAGGTCGGCCAGCTCCTCGCGCCGCAGCCCGGCCGTGCGGCGTCCTCGTGCCGTCGGCAGTCCGGCGGCCGAGGGGGGCAGCCGGTCACGCCACGTGCGGATCATCGTGCCCAGTCCGCTCCCGGGTCTTGCCGTCATGTTCCTCATTCTCCCGCGTTCATGGTCGTCGGGGCGGGCGCGAGGGTGGTACTGCTCTTCCTACCGTCGAAGTCTCCCTGGTCCGCACCTACCAGCCGCAGGAGGATCGAAGGCATGACGATCACTTTCATCACCGGAGCCAACAAGGGTCTCGGCCGCGAGACCGCCCGCCGCCTGATCGAGTGCGGTCACACCGTGCTCGTCGGAGCCCGCAATCGCGAGCAGGGCGAGGAGGCCGCCGCAGCGCTCGGCGCACGCTACGTTCCCATCGACGTGAAGGACGACGCGTCCGTGGCCGCCGCGGCCGCGAATGTCGCCGAACACGAGGGCAGGATCGACGTTCTGATCAACAACGCCGGTGTGCACGGTGCCGCCGGCGATCCCGGCGACCTCACCGCCGCCGATGCCCTCGCCGTCTTCGACGTCAACGTCATCGGCGTCATCCGTACCACCACCGCGTTCCTGCCGCTGCTGCGCCGTTCGGACGACCCTGTGATCGTCAACGTCAGCAGCGGCATGGGCTCCCTCGCCTTCACCCACGACCCCGACCGGCCCGAGTCGCACGTCGTCGCGCCGCTGTACACCTCCTCGAAGGCGGCGCTGACGATGCTGACCACGCAGTACGCCAAGGGACTCAAGGACATCCGCGTCAACGCCGCCGATCCCGGCTACACCGCGACCGACCTCAACGGTCACAGCGGCCCCCAGACCGTCACCGAGGGCACGGACGCGATCGTGGCCCTCGCCACCGAGGGGCCCGGCGCCGGAACCGGGCGCTTCGTCTCCCGCCACGGCGAGATAGCCTGGTCCTGAACCTGTCCGGGCTGGACCAGCCGTTCAAGGCGACCATGAAGACGTCGCGGTTTTCGGGTGGGTCCGAGGCGCAGATCGCACTATGACCGATGCGCGGGCTTCGCCTCTGCGGCGACGCCCGGACCGGTCGGCCTTTCTGTGCGACACGAGTACAGGCGGCGGACTATAAACAGGGGGGTTCGTCCGGCCGTATCTGCTCATCGGCGGAAGCGGCCCCTGCCCCCGAGCGGCTGCCGCAGCCACTCGGGGGCAGGGCCGCCTGGCAGCGACCCGGAGCGGACTCGCACCGGCAGGCGACGACGAACTTACGAACCATAATCAACCACCTACATGGCCAACTTCCAGATCTGCTGGGCGTACGAAAGCCCGAGGCCAGTTGGTCCCGAGGCTGATGCCGGGCTCCCTGCGCACGCCTGACCCGACCAACTACGCGTGACGCCCTGCGGTGGTCCGGCCGGACTTGACCCTGTCCGGGTAGTGCTTGCGCAGATCGGACATGGTCATCCGGTCGAACACCCGGTCGGGAAGCAGGCTGGAGGCACGGATGAGGAAGGCGGTCATCGCGCCGATGGTGTAGCGAGTGCGGGGCTTACGGTCAGTCGCGGCCTTGGCGATCTTTTGAGCCGCGGTGTCGGAGGTCGCGCCGGCCTCGGTGAACGCGGCGACGTGGGAGGGAATCGCCTGCATCAAGGCGCCGTAGCGCTCGTTCTGCTCCGGGGTCATCCGGGAGGTGAGGTCGCTCAGGCCCGAAAGTCCGACGCGGGCCATTTCGGTCTTGACGCCACCCGGCTCCACGACCACCACCTGCACGCCGTACGGGGCCAGTTCGCTGCGCAGGGCATCGCTCAGCGCCTCCACCGCGTGCTTGCTGCTGGCGTACACGCCGTAGCCGGCCATGGACACCTTGCCGTTCATCGAGCTGATGTTGACGACGCGGCCCTTGCTGCGCACCAGGGCGGGAAGCAGAGCCTGGGTGAGTGCGACAGTCCCGAAGACATTCACTTCGAACACGCGCCGCCATTCGTCGAGCGGCACCACTTCGACCGGTCCCGCGCAGGGGAGGCCGGCGTTGTTGATCAGTGCCCGCACGGCGCGGTGGTGCGGGTCGCCGTCGATACGTGCCACCAGCGCCGCGATGTGCTCCTGGTTGGTGATGTCGAGGATCACCGGCTCGACGCCGGCGGCGCGGAGAGCCTCGCCGTCCCTGTCGCGGCGCACGCCGGCGAGGACGTAGAAACCGCGCCGGGCCATTTCCCTCGCGGTGGCCGCGCCCATCCCGGTCGACGCCCCGGTCACGACGACGATTTCCTGGGTTTGCGGTGATTTCTTGGACATGATGTGCTCCTGGGAGAACTGGTACGAACAGTGACTCATGCCGGTCCGGTCAGGCCGTCGGCGGGAACTCCGCGGTGCTGACCGGCGCGTCGAGCCGGGATGTGGGTGGCAGCGCCGGCCGCGGTCCTCAGCGCTGTCGCGGCACGGCGGTGGCGTAGGTCTTGATGTTCTGGAACTCGCCGATGGCCGAGGGACCGCACAGCACACCGATTCCGCTCTGCTTGAAACCGCCCTGCTCGAAGTGCTCGGACATCGAGCCCCAGGTGTTGATCCACATCCCACCGAACCGGAGCTCGCGTCCGACCCGGCGGGCCCGGAAGTCGTCGTGCGTGTACAACGCGGCGGCCAGGCCGAAGTCGGTGGCGTTCGCCCGCTGGATCGCGTCGGCCTCGTCCTCGAAGATCTCGAAGGTCTGGACCGGGCCGAAGATTTCCTGCTGTACCAGGGGGACGTCGAGCCGCTCCACCTCCAGCAGCGCCGGACGGAAGAACGCGCCGCTCGCCAGAGCGGGGTCGGTGACGGTCCCGCCCCTGACGATGACCTTGGCGTAGGAGGTGGCCTCCTCGACGATGCTGTCGACCCGTGCGACGGCGGCCTTGTCGATCAGTGGGCCGAGCTGGGTGGAGGGGTCCTCGGCGGGCCCGACCCTGACCGCCTCCAGTGCTGCGGCCAGCCGCGTGCGCAGTTCATCGGCGATGCCCCGCTGCACGAGCACGCGCGAGCCGGTGCAGCAGAACTGTCCGTTCATCAGGATGGATGCCATCACCAACTGCGGGACGACGGCGTCCAGGTCGGCGTCGTCGAAGACGATCAGGGGGGTCTTGCCGCCCAGTTCGAGGTTGAGCCGCTTGAGCGTCGGTGCGGCCGCAGCGGCGATGAGGCGGCCGACGTGGGTGCTGCCGGTGTAGCTGAGCACATCCACGTCCGGCGACTCGACCAGCGACGGCGCCACCTCGTTGCCCGCCTCGGTGAGGATGTTGACCACACCCGGGGGCAGGGATTCGGTGGCGGCGACTGCTTCGGAGAACAGGGAGTTGGTCAAGGCGGTCTGCCCGGGCAGCTTCACCACCGTCGTACAGCCCGCGCCGATCGCCGGACCGAGGGCACGCACCGTCAGGCACATCGGGGAGTTCCAGGGCGAGATGATGCCGGCGACCCCCATCGCCTCAGGCGACGAGTAGAAGTACTGGCCCGGCGTCGGCTCAGCGGCCCGGCCAGCCACCTGAGTGAGCGCGGACGCGGCGCTGTAGCGCAGCCAGTCGACGGAGATCGCGGCCTCCCAGGCCGTTTCGTCCAGCCGCTTGCCGTTCTCCCGAGTCAGGGTCCGACTCAGAGCGGGGACGCGTTCGGCGATCCGGTCGGCCAGCTCGAACAGGGCCCGGGAACGCAGCGCCGGATCACGGGACCAGCCGGTGGTGTCGAAGGCGGTGCGCGCCGCAGCTATCGCGGCCTCAGCCTCCGCGCGGCCCGCAGAGACATACCTGCCGACGACCTCGCCGGTGGAGGGGTTGACCGACTTCTGTGCGGAACCCGACTCGCTCCACTCTCCGCCGATCAGGTTCCGGGCGAGCGTGTTTGCAGACATTGACCTCAACCTCTCGTAGCGGACTGCACGCAACCGCTCGCTCGGATCCAAGAGCTCAAGCGGAATTGCCTGCTACGACCACTGTCGACCGGCATGAGGACCGCAACCAGTGCAACGGACAACGGTAGGAATGGCGGTACCACCCTCACCTCGGGCCGGGCGGTGATACTGGAACGGTGACCGAGGAACAGAACCAGCTGGGCACTGCGCTGCGTCGTTGGCGCGACCGGCTGGCACCTGCCGACGTGGGCTTGCCGGCAACAGGCAGACGCCGAGCCGCGGGCCTGCGCCGTGAGGAACTCGCCGCACTCGCCGGACTCTCCGTGGACTACCTCGTCCGCCTGGAACAGGGACGCGCCAGCCGCCCCTCTGAACAGGTCGCTGCGGCGCTGGCCCGCGCACTGCATCTGGAGGTGCCCGAACGAGATCACCTCTACCGCCTCGCACACCTTCCCCTGCCGGGATCCGGGCGCATCTCCACCCACATCCCGCCCAGCGTGCAACGCTTGATCGCCGCCCTCACCCGCGAGGCGCTGGCCGTCTTCGCCGCGGACTGGACACTCATCACGTGCACCGGGTTGTGGGCCGCACTGTTCGGAGAGCCCGCGCAGCCCCCCGCGGACCAGCGCAACCTGGTGCTGGAGACGTTCCTGCCCGAGCTCGTTCCCGGCCGTCTGCCTCGGTCCGAACGTGGCCGGGAAGCCCTGGAAGCCGCCCTCGTCGCCGATCTGCGTACCGCACAAGGCACCTTCCCGGACGACCCCCGCCTGCGCGGACTCATCCAGGAATGCACCACCCGCAGTCCTCGCTTCGCGCAGCTCTGGTCGCAGGGCGTCGCGGGCGCACTCGGCCATGACCGCAAGATCGTCACCCATCCCGCCGTTGGGGACATCACCCTCGACTGCGACATCCTCACCGTGCCCGGATCAGATCTCAGGATCATCGCCTACACCGCGGCCGCCGGAACGCCCTCCGCGGAACAGCTCGAATTTCTCAGAGTCACTGCTACACGTGCCCCGCTGGTCTCCCGCGCCGGAAATTCGTGAGCGGTTCCGGCGCGGGACAACAGCGCGACGGGCGCCACGATCCACACGGCCAGAGGTCCGGGGTGTACCGCCCCAAGGGCCTCACACTTGTGTCGGACTGACGCCGCCACGTGAGGATCATGGGTCTCGTCCTTGAAGGCCCTGACGAAGCTGTTGGATGTGCCGGTGGGTGATTACTGACCCTTTTGGATTGGCTTCGGGGCGCCTCAGGCGTTGTGCCTGCTGGTCTGGCCGCCCCCATCTTCATGCCGTCTGCGGCCGCGCCCACGCCGCCGCCTGAGCTTGGCGTTCGTCCTCCCGAGGTCGGATGACCTGCACGGTCAAACGCCGTGCTCAGGGGCCTGATGAAAACTGTCCCGTTGACGACCTGCCGATCCTCCACGCGCGGACGGCCTGTCGCGGCCCGCGGAATGAGGGGAGCGAATCACTCCTACTCCTGATCGGTCTCCTGACCGGTGAGTTCATGGCGACGTATCACCCCACCAGGGTCTGTAAAACGTTCGGCTCTTCCAAGAATTTCGTAGGCGTTGATCGAGTGCCTGGTTCGGGCCCGGCTGTCGGTGTGGTGGGGCAGGCTGGTGACGTGTCTCCCCTGTCCGTTGTCCGTGTGGGAAAGACGACTCCCTCGACCCGGCCGCCGCGGGCGGCTACTGCCTTATCGATCGTGTCGGCGACGAGCTGGGTGCGCGTGTGGTCGGCGATGGACCTGCCGATCACGCGGCGCGAGCAGGTGTCGAGTACCGTCGCCACGAACATCCACGACGGGCCGAGAGCGATATACGTGATGTCGCATCAGCGCCTGGTGTTCAATGCCGTGGCGGTGACGTCACGCATCACCAGGTCCGGCGCAGGCGGTGCTGTCGTGTCCGCGATCGTGGTCCGCTTCCTCCGGCGCAGCTGACGGCCCGCGATGTGGTTGATGCGCATCGGCACCGGGTGACGCGCTTGCGGTTCATCTTCCTTCCCTGAGAGCACAGTTCGGCATGGATGCGCGGGGCTCCGTAGGCGCCGTGGTGTTCGGCGTGGATCAGTCGGATCTCGGTGACTGCCGCTGCCTGCTCGGCCTGGCCTACGGCGCGGGCCGACGTGATGGCCTGGTGCCGGTAGCAGCCGGGGCGGGAGACGTCCAGGACCCGGTGTATCCACTGCACGCCGAAGACGGCACGGTTCTCGGAGATGAAGTCCCAGCTGTGGTGGCTCACTTCACCTCCCGAGCGAAATCGGCGGCTGCCCGGCGCAGGATCTCCCGCTCCAGCTGCCACTCCTTCTCCGCCGCCTGCAGCCACTGATTTTCAGCCCCCAGCCTGGCCGGTTCCTCGGCCGGGCACCGCACGCTGACGTCCGGCGGCTCGGGCCCGGGCCGGCGCGCGGCATCCAGCGGCCCGGGATTCTCGCACCTGCTCCACACCGCCTAAGGTCCCGTCCGCGTCCCGCGCACCGGCGGAAAAACGCCGAAAGGCCGGTTCCGGAAACCTCCGGAACCGGCCTACCCAGGATCAGGGGGTCATCCCTTTTGGCCTGCGCTCCGGCCTCGGAGGCGCATAAGCCTTGGCGGGACGACGAGCAGTACCAGGGTGTAGTACTGCAGCACGGGTACGGCAAGCGCGAGGGCAAAGGCGATGACCAGGGCGAGAACGTTGAGGTAGCTCTCGGTGTACATGCCCCCGATCCGTCGGCGGGCCCCTGGGCCGTCCCCCTCGATCAGAGTCGGGGTGGCGTTCAGGATCTTCATCATCCCCAACCGGGACACCAGGTTGGCCAGAAGCACCGCGTAGTAGAACACCATCGTGAACCGGTCGCGGGCGCCGAAGGAGCCGATCATCTCGGTCGGCAGGGGGAGCACGACGACGGTGAGCAGCCACCCCATGTTCCAGACCATCAGGGGGCGGGTGACCTTCATGGCCGAGAAGGCCCGGTGGTGCTCCAGCCAGATGTTCGCGACGACCGCGAAGCTGAGCAGGAAGCTCCAGATCTGGGCGAGGTGTTCGGTGATCACCTTGCTGGCGGCCTCATGGGCGGACACGACTTCCGGAACGAGGTCCACCAGCGGCAGGATCAACAGGGTGATGGAGATCGCGGCCACCGCGTCGGTGAACAGGACCAGCCGCTCAGCCGAGGCACCCCCCTCAATGCCGTCCGACGCGGGAACCGACGGCTCTGCCGGGTCGGGCCCTCCTGCGCCGGTCCCCTTGACGGCACCACTGACACTCATACGTTCGTACCTCTCCTCGCTCGGCCGACAGGGCTTGCCGCACTTGCCGGAACTGCTGGTCGCGGACATCCCGACAACCCGGACGGACACTACTCTGGGCGGTGGACGGGGAGTCGGCGGGGCACTGCTTACGCCCCCGGTCGCCGACGGACCGCAGCCGCCGCGCGCCCCGGACCCGTCCGGTCGGGTGCGCGGTTCCGTGCCCCCGCATGCTCGCGGCCGCCGGATGCCGAACAGCGGCCTGCTGTGCTGCTGATACGTGCGCAGAGCTGATGCCAGGCACGGGCGAGAAGTACGCGCATTCTCCCGATCAGCCTCCGTGGGCGGGGAGCGGAGCCCGGCGCAGTCGCTCCTCCAGTGCATCCAGCAGACCGGACAAGTCGGGTGCGACGGCGAGATCGTCGAGAGTGGACGCGGGGAGGAAGCCGGAGTCGGCGATGCTCCGCAGGGCGTTGACCAGCGGTGTCCAAAAGCCCCCGGCATCGAGGAGACCGACCGGCTTGGCGTGAAAGCCCAACTGGCGCCAGGACCACACCTCGAAGATCTCCTCCAGCGTGCCGAGCCCACCGGGGAGCGCGACAAAGGCGTCAGCGTACTCGGCCATCAGCGCCTTGCGCTCGTGCATCGAATCGCATATGAGCAGCTGCGTCACCGTCTCGTGCGCCCACTCCCGCTCGACCATGCTGCGCGGCATCACGCCGATGACCTCTCCGCCTGCCTTCAGCGCAGCATCGGCCACCACCCCCATCAGACCCCTGCGGCCACCGCCGTAGACGACGCCGATGCCCCGCTGGGCCAGCCCTGTACCGACGCCGGCGGCCAGCTCGGCGTATGCAGGGTCCTTTCCGTCGGACGAAGCGAGGAAGACGGCAAGGCGGCGCATGAAAACCTCCGAAGAAAGGCTGAGGACGGGCGTGTTGGGGGTGCACACGGGATCTCGCGTACGGGACGGTGTGCAGTCTGCGGGAGGGCTCGCGGGCCGTTGGACATCGGCCGAAGCCGAAGGGCCTCTGTAACGCCGCCATAATATGTAGCGGCCCCCAACGCGGCGCCCACGTCATGGGGTGCCCTCGGCCGCGCCTTGGACACCCGCGCCATCGGTGATCACGGGAACCCGCATCCCGCAGCTGCGCTACCGAACAACAAGACACACAACCGGCAAAAGCACCAAGCCGTGCCTCGGCTGGGTGTCCGCCAGTTCCCTACCGACCGTTACGGCCTTATCCGCCTCTGGTGCTGGCCTCCAACGGTTGTGCGTTCTCCTCTGCCACCGCCGACTCAGGCGGTGGCAGAGGCGAGCATCGAGCCCCTAGGCTGGCCGGCCATGCCCCTGGGGTGCGCGGGACTAACGGGTTGTCGTGCGGTCCGCGCCGACGGAGATGGCGACGAGCGTGCAGGGCTCGGTGCCGTAATTGCGCCACACGTGCCGGGTGCCGTTCTGGACGATCACGTCGCCTGCCCGCAACACGGCTCGCTCGCCGTCGCCGAGTTCGAGTGTGGCCTCGCCTTGCACGACCATCAGGTAGTCCATCGTGTCGGTGGTGTGCATCCCTGAGCCGTCGGGCTCCATTGAGGCCATCACGCCTGGCATCTGCCGCTCCAGCTCGGCGGTAGCTGCGGCTGTGTCCACGTCCGGCGGTGGGGTCGCCCCCTCCGGAGGATGCGTAATGATCACGAAGCGCGATCCCTCCCGCGGTGGGAAGTACGTCTCGACGCCGCTGGGCGACCCGTCGTCCGGGAACGTGGGCGGCTCGTCTCGTCCCCACAGCCGGTAAGCGGCGAAGCCGGGCGTCAGCGCAGAGGTGATCGGCTCCACGTTCTGGTCGTCGACCACGCGCGACCTGCCCTCGCTGTCGTGTCCGGTGACGACCCGGCGAACCGTCATGCTCCCACCCCGCGGAAGACCACAGCGCCCTCCTCGACCGTCCCCGGCGTCGTGGCCAGCCCGATGCCGGTCGATCCGCGGGCGACGACGGCGGTCCCGCCGGTCAGACGTTTCATGTTTTTCTCCTCGAATCCGTCCTGGCAAGGCCCTGGTGATGAGTCTTGGTCTCAACACCGTATCCGTTGACGAGACCCAGTCGCAACGCGCCGCTATGATGGCGTCATGGCCCGCTGGCAACCGGACGCGCACGCCCGGCTAGAGGAAGCCGCCCTCGAGTTGTTCGCCGAGCGCGGGTACAAGGCGGTGTCGGCCGCCGAGATCGCCGGCCGCGCCGGACTGACCAAGGCGACGTTCTTTCGCCACTTCCCCGACAAGCCCGAGGTGCTGTTCTGGGGCCAGGACCTGCTCGCCAACACCTTCCGGCAGACCATCGCGGACGGCGCGCCAGGTGCCTCGCCGCTCGAGCTCGTGCGTGCCGCGGTCCTCGCCGTCGACCCCGTTTTCGACGCCGACCGGCACCGCCATGCCGCGACCCGTCAACGCCTGATCGCCTCCTCGGCGACCTTGCACGAGCGCGCCGTGCTCAAGCGCGCCGCGCTTGCCCAGACGATGACCAAAGCGCTGCAGGCTCGGGGCGTCGCCGCCGGGACGGCCGAGCTGGCCGGACTGGCCGGCACCGCGGCCTTCGGCGCGGCATACGCGCGCTGGGCCGCAAGCCCGGCCTATCGAGGGTTCGCCGGCCTCGCCCGCCGCGAACTCGACCGGATCGTCAACGCCGCTGTCAGCCTGAGCTAGCCAGCCTCGATCGTTCATGAGGGGCCGTCAGCTTGTTGACGGTCCTTTGTGGTGAGTACCGGGGGGCAGGGTCTGGGCAGGTTGAGCGCCCGACTGTCGCGTCGGGTGGGCGCCGGGTTCCACGGCTCCGGTCGGGGTAGTGCTGCTCGCGGGGATAGGAACGCTGCTGGTCAGCCGGGGTTCGAGAAGGCGTGGAGCCGGTCCAGGCCATCGATGATCACGTCGGTCCATGGCAAGTGCCTGGCGAAGTGGAAGTAGCGGCGGCGGCCGGTGGTGACGAGATGAGCAACGGTGGAGAACAGCCGAAGCCGTAGGCGGCGGGGCTCCCAGAACCGGGCTTGGCCGGTCAGGGCGAGCAGGGGCATCCAGGCCAGCAGGTCAAGGGCGATCTGGACGATCTCCAGTCAGATCTGGTTCTGCGCGGTGCCGTAGAGGGGGAGGTTGCGCAGGCCGATGGCGCAGTTCGAGGGTGGCGATCGTCTCGCTGGCCGTGTTGGTGGCCAAGCAGGTAAGACGCATGCCGTCGGTGTCGGTGAAGCGCAGTTGGGCGCCGGGGTGCGGCCGTTCCTTGCGTTCGATGAGCCGTAGTCCCTTCGGCCGGCCGGTCAGGCAGTCGCCAAGGAGTTCGGTGACCCAGGCGCCGTCGCGGATGTCACCGTCGGGTTCCACGGCGGGCGTCCAGGCAGAGGCCGGGACCTTCAGGACGGCCTGATGGATGGCGTCGGTGATGGTCATGCCGACCGAGTACGACAGCCAGCTTCCGCGCTTTGCGAGCCAGGCGACGAACTCGTGGGTGCCGCCGCCGGAGTTGGCACGGATTCGCGTCTGCCGACCGCGCCGCAACCGCTTCGGCAGCTGGGCCAGGGCCAGCCTGGTGGCCTCGATGTGGTCCGCGGCGGTGTTGGATCCCGCGTTGCCGGGCCGCAGCAGGCCCACCACGGCTCACCGGACCCGACATGCGCTCCACCACGACCGCCCGTATCGCCCGCCGCCGCAACGTGTGGATCGCCGATGCGACCTTGACGGCGGTGGCGGGGCTGTCCCTGACGGCCTGCTCCGGCTCGGACACCGATGCGGCAGGCGGCGCGAAGACCTCCACGGGCACCTTGTCCTCGACGTCCTCGACGTCCTCGGCGTCTCCGTCGTCTACGTCTTCGGACGGTGGCTCGAAGGTGGAGGGCGGCTCGGCTTCCGGTGACACGCGGGCCGGCAACACCAAGGCCGGCAACGCCAAGGCTGGATCCGGTGACGGCACTACGGCAGAGGCGGCCGTGAACGGCGCGACGAAGACCGGCAGCAAGGTCTCGTTCTGCAAGACGGAGGGCCTGGCCATCGACGCGGTGGACGCAGCCCTCGACGAGAACGAGGGCAGGATCAACATCGCGATGATCAACCGGAATACGACGACCTGTTCGGCGACGGGCTTCGCGGGCGTCGGCCTCAAGGACGAGGACAACACCTCGAACCCCATCGAGCGCGGCCCCGTCCAGCCGCGTATCACCACGCTGAAGCCCGGCGACGCCGCGGTCTTCGACCTCGCCTACACCGTCGACAACAGCGGCAACAGCCTCGCGTCCCCGCCCAACATCCTGGTGACGCCCCCGAACGAGACCCATACCGTGACCCCATACTGGCCCGCGGGCGCGGGAGAGAGCCGGTCCGCATCCGCACACTCCGCATCACTGCAGGCCCGCTGGAGACCGACGCCGTGATGTGATCCCGTCTCCCAGGGGCGGGCCCGTCAGGGGAGCGGTGCCGCCACGCCTTCCAGCGCCACGTCAAGTGCGGCGTCGACCGTGACAAGGAGCTGCTCCAGACGACCTCGCGCGGCCCGTCGGCGGGCGCGATCAAGGCGATAGCGGCACGCGGCAATGTCAGACAGCGCCGCCTTGACGGGCGTGAAGAAAAGCGTGTGTTCTCCTTGTTTTCCCCGTGGACAGCGGGGAGTTATTTCTTGAAGTGCTTCCTTGATTACGTTGGTCCCCTCGCAGCAAGCCGTGGATCACCTCCTTCCAGCTGCCGCCCTACGCACCCGAACTCAACCCGGTCGACGGCCTCTGGTCACTGGCCCGGCGCGCGGGCCGGAACAACATCGCCTTCACCGACCCGGACCACCTGATAGGCGTCCTGCGCCGGTTCTCCGCGAGACCCAGTACCGCAGCGACGTCATCGACGGATGCCTCGCCGCAACCGGACTCACTCTGACGACGCCCAGCCCGAAAGCTCAGTAGTGTTCCGGCTGCTCCTGCGACGGGGATGCGACGGGACACGCGTAGTCCGACTGCGTCATCGTCCATCCGTCCCCGAGCACATGGATGCCGGGGTGCGCGGAGGAAGTGGGCATGGCCTCGCCGTCGGTTTCCCCGGTCGTGCGGGGGACAGCGACGGCGAGCGCCAGAGCCACCTGCTCCACCGTGCACGCCAGCTGGAGCATGGCCTGGCGGTTCAGCGGAGCCGCGACACCGGGGAGCTGCACGGAGAGCGCGCCTGCGCCGCCGGTAGCCACCTGCGGCGCACCTGTCAGGCGGGGCAGCTCCGTGGTGGCCGTCGCGGCCTCGCTCGCGGTCGGTCCCTCGAACAGTAGACGTACGACAGCCTCGACGTCCCCGGCGTCGCCGATCCGGCGAGGGTAGGCGGTCAGGTCTCCGTCGCGCAGGAAGAAGAGGGAGACGGTGGCGGGTGCCGAGGGTTCCGAGGTGGGGGAGAACAGGCCGCTCGCCGGTTCACCGGCCTCGATGACACCGGACGGGGGCACTCCGCACGCGGCGAGCGTGACTGCGGCCGTGAGCCCGAACAACATAGCTGCCACCCACGAGCCCCTCACAGAGCACCCCCGTCGGCATCGGCGTGGGTGTCGGTGTCGTCGTGGCGCAGCGGGAGTTCGACCGTGAACACCGCGCCGCCCTGGGGCAGGTTCGCCGCCCGGATGCGCCCCTCGTGCAGGCGCACGTTCTCCGCCGTGATGGCCAGGCCAAGCCCGCTGCTCTCGCTCCTGGTCCGTGAGGTACTCGCCTTGTAGAACCGCTCGAAGATGTGCGGCATGGCCTCCTCGGCGATTCCTGGTCCGTTGTCGATCACCTTGATGACGGCCCACGCCACGTCCGCCGCCTCCTCTCGCACTTCCATGGTCAGCAGCACGGGCGGCGCCCCGTGCCGCAGCGCGTTGCCGACCAGATTGGCCGTCACCACGTCAAGTCTGCGCGGATCGACGCGCGTGCGGAGTACACCCGGCCCGGGCAGTCGGGTCTCCACCTGCCCCTGCCACCCCCGCGAGGCGAGGGTGCGCTGTACGGACTCCGCCAGGTCGATCTCGTCCTGGTTGAGTTCGACCGCCCCCGCGTCGAAGCGCGAGATCTCCATCAAGGCGTTCACCAGTTCGCTCAGCCGGGCCGATCCTTCGCTGATGAGGCGCAGCGCGTCACCGGTTTCCCCCTCCTGACGCAGCGCGCTCTCGTCCAGCACGTCGGTGACCGCTGACATCGCCGCCACCGGCGTGCGCAGTTCATGGGAGACGTCCGCCACGAAGCGTCGTGCCTGGGCCTCCAAACGGCGCAACTCCCCGACGGTCCGCTCCAGTTCGGCCGCCGTGTCGTTGAAGGTCCGGGAGAGGTCGGCCAGTTCGTCGGAACCGGTCACGGTCAGTCGGACGTCCAGGTGCCCCGCGGCCATTCGGCGCGTCGCCCGGCGCAGCGCCCGTACGGGGCGCAGTACGCCGCTCGCGGCGAGCAGCGCCAGGATGACGGCGAGCCCCAGGGCCACCAGGGTGCCCCGCTCGATGCCGCTCACCATGGCCTCGATGTACGCCTCTTCGCTGTTCTGTGGGACCTCCAGGTACATCACGATCCCGGAGAGCCCGTGCTCCGTGCCCTCGCCTGAGGTGTTCGTGATGGGCATGCCGACGATGAGTTGGGAGTGCCCGTCGACGTTCACCCGCTGGAACACCGTGGCACGTCGGTCTCGTACAGACCGGCGCAGTTCGGTGCTCAGGTTGTCGAAGTCGGCGTGCGGCGTAGCGGCGCTCACGCCGCGGTACGTGGCCATGACCCGCCACCCCGATGACCGGTTGGCGTACAGCACCTGGTTCACCGCGGACTGGAGTTCCGATCGGTCCGGTGCGGGGGTGAGGTAGGGCGCGATGGCGTCCACGCTCGTACGGAACTGGCGGATGACGGAGTCCTGGCTCTGCTGGAGCACCCCCGTGCGCGCCTCGCGGAAGGCGAGGGCCCCGGTGCCCAGAGCGCTGGCCATGGCCACCAGGACGAAGGCCGCCAGCAGGCGGGGGCGCAGGCCGCGCAGGGGGAGTGCGATGCGCGCCAGGGCCGCCCGGGGGGATCGCATGGGGCCGGCTCCCCGTATGGCGGCGGGGGCTTCTTCGGCCGTGGCGGACGCGCGCAGGCGTTCCGCCTTCCGTGCCCGCACGGTTCTTCGCGCATGCGGGGAGGTCTGTGCGGGCACGGAGGTCTGCGTCCGCGCAGATGCCTGCGTCCGCGCGGAAGGTCGGCCGCTCATGAGGTGCCGAAGCGGTAGCCGAATCCGCGTACGGTCTGCACATAACGAGGTTTCCTGCCCTCGCCGAGCTTGTTGCGCAGCCGCTTCACGCAGGCGTCCACGAGCCGTATGTCGCCGTGGTAGCTGTGTTCCCAGACCACTTCCAGCAGTTGCTGGCGGCTGAACACCTGGCCGGGAGAGGCCGACAGAGTCAGCAGCAGCCGTAGTTCGGAGGGGGCGAGGGCGACGGGTTCGCCGCGGTGCGTCACCACGAGGCCGGCCCGGTCGAGGACCAGCTCGCCGTGTGTCTCCGCCCGTGGCCGGGTGCCTTCGGGTACCGACGCGTCCTGTCTGCGCAGTACGGCCCGTATCCGTGCGTCGAGTACCCGGGCTCGCACGGGCTTGACCACGTAGTCGTCCGCACCGGCTTCCAGCCCCACGACCACGTCGATGTCGTCCCCCCGGGCGGTCACCATGATGATCGGTACCTGGTCGCTGTCCCTGATTCGGCGGCACACGTCCAGGCCGGAGATCCGGGGCAGCATGAGATCGAGTATGACGACCTCCGGCCGGAAGGGGCGTAGCTGTTCCAGTCCCTCTTCCCCCGTTCCCACGGCGCGGACCTCGTGTCCCTGATGCTGCAGTCCCAATTGGACGGCCATGCGGACATTTTGGTCGTCTTCGACAATCAGGACCCGTGACATTTCGAAAGTGTAAGCAGATCGGATGACGTGACTGTCGTGCGAGGGGCCCCTCTCTGCAGTCCGTTACGTAACGATCACAACGGGCCGAGAGGGTCCGGGCGGTCCGGTCCGAATCGGTGCGGCGGATACCGGAGAAGCCGTGCACCGTTACCTTTTCGAGATGGTCCGGGCTCATGGCGATCATCTGAATCGACCAGTTTGAACTGCCATGCACTCGGCACGACAGCGGCAATCCGCACCCCCCGCGGGCAGAACCGCGGACGTTCACCATGAAGGCCGTCGGCGCCGGTCCTCCCATCGCCGGGGACGTCCGCGCCGACGGGGGCAGAGTCTGCTGGTCGGCACACTGGTGACCGTCGGCCTGCTGGGTTCGGCGACGTATTTCCTGTACGGAGGGCGGAGCGATGCGTCGAGCGCACCGCGTCCGCGAAGCACGCACGTCACCCGCACTCCCGGCCTGGCTCCTACGCCTACGCCCACTCCCACTCCCACTCCCACCCCGAGCCGGACCGAGATCGACGTCCCCCCGACGGGCAGCGGGACGTTCGTCACCGCGCAGGCCAGTGGCGCGACGGTGGGCAGCGGTTCCCACCCGCTGCGCTACGTCGTGGAGGTCGAGACCGGCCTCGATGTCTCGGCGTCCCAGGCGGCGAAGGAGATCGCCGGGATACTTGCCGCTCCGCAGGGCTGGACCCACGACCCGGACCACGCGTTCCAACTGGTGAGCGCGGGAGCGCCGCACGACCTGACGGTGAGGATCGCGACACCGGGAACGGCGGACTCCCTGTGCTGGGCGGGTATCCAGCAGGACACCGGAGGCGAATACAACTGCGAGGTTCCCGGAGGGGTGGTGGTGAATCTCAAGCGCTGGGTCAAGGGTTCGCCCACCTTCGACGGACCGATCCATGACTACCGGGCGCTGATCATCAACCACGAGATGGGGCACTTCCTCGGCTACTCGCACGTGACCTGCGCGGGCGCCGGACAACTGGCACCCGTGATGATGCAGCAGATCAAGGGCCTTCAGGGATGCGTCGCCAACGCCTGGCCCTACGACAAGAACGGTGACTTCGTCACCGGGCCACCCGTATGACCGGTGCCGGTGCCGGTGTCAACGCCGTACCTGGCGCCGGAGCCAGTGCCGGTCTCCACGGCGAGGACCGTTACAGCTCGGTCATGTGCTGAACCCATGGCCATGAACTGCCAACGCCACTGTGAACTCCGCGTTCTCCCGCGCTGTCGGGCGACAACCCTCTTTCGATCGGATGGAAATACATGACTCGATCCCGCACTGTCCGAAGGCTGGCTGTTGCGGTGAGCCTCCTGCCGCTGCTGGCGGCTTGCGGCACCGGCTCGAAGTCCCCCTCGGCGGACGGAGAGAAGACCACGGCCGGATCGTCGGGACAACTCGACATTCCCGCCGACGCGAACGCCGATCTCAAAAAGCAGTACCTCTTGGAGAACGCGATCGCGGCTTGCATGAAGAAGCAGGGATTCACCTACACCCCCGTGGCCCCCGAGAGTCTCGCCGACTCCTGGGCCACCGACGGGGCGGACTACACGCTGACGAAGAAGTACCGGCAGAAGTACGGATTCGGCCTCTATGCGGGCATCGTCTACCCCAACGACGCCAGTACGGCCGCTCGGCAGGACTCGGACGACACGCCCAACGCGGACTACGTGAACACACTTACTCCAGCGCAGAAGACCGCGTACAACAAGGCGTTGGGCTCTCCCCCCGACCCGAAGTCCGGAGAGAAGAAATCGACCGGCTGTCAGGGAGAGGCCGACACGTCTGTCTACGGCTCCGAGCCGGTCCAGGAGCGGAGCACTACGACCGAGAGCCGGAATCAGGCCAACGCGCAGGCGCTCAACGGTGATACGAAGCTGGTCGCGCTGGCGCAGTCGTACGCCTCGTGTCTGAAGAAGGAAGGCATCTCCGTTACGACCACGCAGCCCACCGGCATCGGGGAGATGGTCAAACTCCAGGCGCTCAAGTCCGCTCCAGCCGGCGCCGGTGGCGTCGCCGCGGTCGAGGAGGACGGGAGCACCCAGAAGTCCCTGAGCAAGGAGGAGGCTCTCCCTCTGCTCACCAAGGACATCGAGCTGGCGATGCGGGATCTGGAATGCGGCAAGGAGTTCCGGGCCGCCTATTTCCCGAAGTTCCTGAAGGCCCCGGCCAGCGGTGGCGGTGCCGGATGAGACAGCGTCCCAAGCTGATCGGCACCCGTACTGCTCAGCACCCCACGCCGGTCGGCACCCGCCCCGAACAACTCCGCAAGCTGATCGGCACCCGTCCCGGACAACTGACAGTCGTCATTGCGGCGGTGGCGCTGGTCGGAGCGGGCGGTTGGTTCGCCGGATCGCAGATGCAGTCGCCCGCCGATGCCGCCGCCGCCCACCAGCCACCGAAGGCCGGCCCGGTCACCGTCACGGTCGAGCGGCGCTCGCTGACCGCGAGTGTGGTGGCCCAGGGCTCGGTGGAGTTCTCCTCGCCTCAGAGCGTCACCCTGGCCGGGCTCGTCGGCTCTCCGGACTCCGGGTCCGGTTCCGGCGATTCGGGAGCCGGCGACGGCGCCGCCCAGCGGGTCACCAAGGCACCGGCCACCGGGGCCGAGGTGCGGGAGGGGACCGTGCTGATGCAAGTGAGCGGGCGGCCGGTGCTGGTGCTGCGGGGCACCGTGCCGATGTACCGCACGCTGGGCCCCGGCGCCTCCGGGGACGATGTCAAGCAGCTTCAGCAGGCGCTGATCCGGTTGGGTTTCGACCCCGGTTCGGCCAACGGGACGTACGGGCAGACGGACGCCGCGGCGGTGAGCCGCTGGTACAAGAGCAGGGGATACGGCGCCATGGAACCCACCATCGCCGACAAGCAGCAGCTGGGTACGCTCGAAGCGGCGGTGACCACCGCGCAGCAGGCTCTTCTCGCGGCACAGAACCCGGGCGGCGACTCCGAGGAAACCGGCAGCGGCTCCAAAGACGCCTCGGGCCCCGACGCAGGCTCCACGAAGCTGCAACTCAAGTCAGCGCAGCAGCAGTTGGACGCGGCCAATGCCGCGCTCTCCGACTTCCAGGCCGGTTACGGAACCAAGATCCCCGCCGGCGAGGTGGTCTTCCTGCCAGAACTCCCGGCCCGGCTGGACAAGGTGTCCGTGAAGACCGGAGACACCCCCACTGGGCCGGTCGCCACGGTGACCAGCTCCACAGTCGTGGTGAAGGCCGTGATCCCGGCCGAGGACGCCAAGTTGCTCCACAAGGACATGCGAGCGCGGGTGGAGACCAGCGACGGCACGAAGGTGGACGGAAAAGTGCTGGCGCTCGGCGACGACGTGCCGAAGGACGTTCCGACCGATGCCGGCACACAGCAGAAGAGCTCGGACGGCGGGAGCGACGACGCCTCGGCCCCCGTGCCGGTGCAGATCTCCGTGCCTGCGGGGAAGCTGACCGAGAACGCCACCGAGTCCGCGAAGGTCACCATAGAGGTGGGCTCGTCGGACGGCAGGGTGCTGACCGTGCCCGTCGCCGCGCTGCACACCTCCGCCGACGAGAAAGCCCGGGTGCAGGTCGTGCGCGGCGGCAAGGTGGTGAACGTATCCGTCGAGGCCGGGCTCTCCGCGGACGGTCAGGTGGAGGTCACCCCCTCCTCCAGTGCCGCCTTGAAGGCCGGCGACCATGTGGTGGTCGGGCGATGACCGGTCCGCCGTTCTCCGGTATGCCCGATGCCGACATCGTCATCCAACTGAACTCCGTATGCCGGACTTTCGACTCCGAACCGCCGGTGCACGCCCTGCGTGACGTGAATCTGACCGTGCGACGCGGCGAGCACCTGTCGATCGTCGGCCCGTCCGGTTCCGGTAAGTCGACGCTGCTCAACACCCTGGGGCTGCTGGACCGCCCCACCTCGGGCGCCTACTGGCTCGACGGGGTGGAGACCAACGCGCTCGGCGACCTGGAGCGCACCTCGTTGCGCGGCAGCCGGATCGGCTTCGTCTTCCAGTCCTTCCACCTGCTGCCGTACCGGACCGTGGACGAGAACGTCATGCTCGCTGAGACCTACCGTCGGCCGCGCCCCGGGCGCGGCCGTGCGAACCGCCGTGCCAGGGCAGAGCAGGCGCTGGAACGGGTGGGTCTGGAACACCGGTCCGGCTTTCGGCCGGACCGGCTCTCCGGCGGTGAGAGACAGCGTGTGGCGATCGCCCGGGCGCTGATGAGCGAGCCGGCCCTGCTGCTCTGCGATGAGCCCACCGGCAACCTCGACAGCGAGAACACCGAGTCGGTGCTGGACCTCTTCGGTCAACTCGGCTCTCAGGGAATGACTTTGGTAGTGATCACTCACGAGGAGGCAGTCAGCAGACGGGCCGACAAGCGAGTGAGGATCAGCGACGGACAGCTTGCCGAGGAGCACCGATGAGGTCCCGGACGCACGTCCCGCAACCTGCGGCACCTGAGGGCACGGCACGGGCCGAAGGGATCGTCGAGCGCCCTTGGATGGACTTCAGAGACCTGTGGTCCGAGGCGCTGGCGGGGGTGCTCGCGCGCCCGATGCGCTCCGCGTTGACCACGCTGGGCACCGTTCTGGGCATCACCACCCTGGTCATCACCATCGGGATATCGTCCACGGCGGGCAACCAGATCGTGGGCCGGTTCGACGCCCTCACCGCCACCTCGGTCACGGTGGGGGTGCCCTCCGCGGCGTCGGCCGACTCCGGTCCGCTCGTGGACTGGTCGGGTGTCGACGCCGTACGCCGGCTGGCCGGGGTCGAGTCGGTGGCGGCGCTCGCCGACTCGAAGGAGACCGCGAGTGCCGAGGTGCGTTCCAACGATGTGGTCGCTCCTGGCGAGGTCAGTGGCCAGACCATGGCGGTCGTCGCCGCTTCCCCCGCGCTACCGGCCGCGGTACGCGGCGAATTGACCGCCGGGCGCTTCTTCGACGACGGGGACATCGCCCGGCACGACCGGGTGGCGGTCCTCGGCGACCAGGCGGCACAACTCCTGGATATCAGCTCGGTCGAGGACTCTCCCGCGGTCTTCCTGAAGGGGCAGGCGTACACGGTGATCGGGATACTCGGCGGAGTGGAGCGGGAACAGCAGCTCGCCACCGCGATGATCCTGCCGCCCACCACGGCCGCGGACCGGATAGGCCTTGGAACCGTGACCCGGGTACTGATCAACACCTCGCTCGGCGCAGCCAAGCAGGTCGCCCGCCAGGCACCGATCGCGCTGGCCCCCGGAGCCGAGGCCTCTCTGACCGTGACGGCACCGGCCGACCCGACCAGGGCCCGCAAGGGTGTGCAGGGTGACGTCAACGGCCTGTTCCTGGTTCTCGGCCTGGTCTCGCTGGTGGTCGGGGCCATCGGCATCGCCAATGTGACGCTGGTGACGGTCATGGAGCGGGTCGGGGAGATCGGACTGCGCCGCGCCCTCGGCGCCTCGCGGCGCCAGGTCGCCGGTCAGTTCCTGGTGGAGTCGACGACGATTGGACTTCTCGGCGGCATCGTGGGCGCCGCCCTGGGCATGGTCGTGGTGGTGACCGTCTCCGCTGTCAGGGACTGGACCCCGGTCCTGGACGTCCGCCTGGCCCTCGGAGCGCCGGTCGCAGGAGCCCTGGTAGGACTCTTGGCCGGCCTCTACCCGTCACTGCGGGCCTCCCGTATGGAACCGGTCGACGCCTTGCGCTCGTAGCCGTGCCCCGCCCGGAGCCGGGCGGGGCGGAACGGCCGGTGAGGGCTCCAACGCCGCTCCGCAGCGGCGACCGACGAGCTACGGCCACTGGTGAGGGTCTCCCTCGACCCGCGCGACGTCCCCTGGCTCGAACCGCATCCGCACCGGGTCGAGCGAGTGCGGCAGCTCGGCCCGTTCGACGCGGCTCCCGCGAGGTCATGACCCGGCAAGCCGCTTTCCTTCCAGAGATCCCGCCGGGGCCCAGCCGGCGGGTGGGCGACACGCATGGAGCCCCCATACGCACCCCTGTCACCATCATCGGTGTCGGCCTCGGCGGCCTCATGCTGGCCCGCGTCCTGCACGTTCACGGCATCCCTGCCGCGGTCTACGAGGCGGAGCCCTCCCCGACGGCGCGTTCGCAGGGCGGAATACTCGACATCCACGGCCACAACGGCCAACCCGCCCCCACAGCGGTCGGCCTGATGGACGAGTTCCGCGGAATCGTCCTGGAGCGCCGCCGAGCGACACGGCTCTTTGACCGGGACGGCACCGGCCTGTTCGACAAGACCGACGACCGCACGGGCAGAAGTCGGGGAGAGGTGCGGCGCCGGATGCGGGATTACGTCCGGGGGCTGCTCGGGCCGGTGGGCCGCAAGAATAGTTGGCAGCCGGATCGTCGTGGGGGCGCCGGGCGGCCAATCACTGAAAGCCACAAGCGGCAGAGCGTTTTGAACCACACCCGGCACCCCTGGGTGGGTGAACCACACGAGGGGCTCATCCCGTCCCGCAAGACAACGTAGGGAGCGTTTTCCAACCGCATCACCGACGTCGTGAAGGCCGTCCTCGTCCTTCACCACGCATCAGCGTGAGGTTGGAAAACGCTCAGTGTTTGGTGCAGCACCGTCAGCAGCCGTGCCGCGGCCGGCCCCGCCAGGACCACCGCGAGCCCCTCAACGATCTGCCGTAGCACCGGGGTTCTGCGCTGATAGCGCTCGGTCAGCCCGTCGACCTGCTCGACCAAGGTGGTCTTCGCGCAGTCGGGGTTCTCGCAGTACAGGCGCCGCACTCAAGACGTCGATCAGTACGGGTCTGCCGCCGATCGCCTCGTCGGCGACCTGCCGGACATAGCGGCTGAGGTCCCAGTCCGAGGGCTGCCCGCAGCCGGGGCAGTCCACCGGCAACGCGGCCGGGGTCCGCACCATGATCCTGACCAGGGACGCACCCGCCTCCACCGTCTCGACCAGCACCGATGACAGGCGCGGCAGCAGGTCCGCCAGATCGACATCACACACCACCACCCTGCCCGTGCTCTGACCGGCGGACCAGGCACAGAGTGGATGGGCTCATGCAACTGGGCGAACTGAAATCGCGAGGGGCCGTAGTCACATCGCGCTGCGAGAGGCGGTCTGCCGGAAGGCGGACCGCCTCTCCGCCGTAGGTTGCTGACGGATGCCGAAGGTGTGTGATCGTCGCCGGTGACAAGGTCACCCTGCTGGGCACCCGCCCGGTACTGGACTCACTCGCCTCGCCGCCAGCATCGAGGTTGGGCTGGCAGCACAAGGTGCCGGCGAAAGCACAGTGCCCTTCCAGCCTGGCCTGACCGGGCTTCCCTACACAGACAGCTATACAACTTCTCCGCAGCGGCCAGCACGGTACGGCTCGCAAGAATGGCAGTCGTGCGGATGGTGGGTAACAGCGGGCCTTGTCAGCCAACCGATGGGATGAGGCTGGTGCGGTCGAACGGGCCTCCGTGCGCGGCGGCGTACGCGATGGCGTCGTTGACAGCATCGAGGCCGAACGACCGGACTCGTTCGGGGGCGAGATCCAGAGTGCCCGAGGCGAGGAGCCGGATGATGCCGACATTGGCTGTGCGCGGGTACATCCATTGCCCGCGCACGGTGATCGAGTTGCGCATGATCCATGGGTACGGGAGTGCGAGGTCGTCGCCACCGAGCATGCCGACGCCGCCCATGAGGACGACGCGGCCGTACTCGCGCACGGTCATGGCCGCCGCGCGCGACGCCGAGGTGGGCGCGCTCGGCGGCAGCATGTCGATCACCATGTCGATCGGGCCGTCGGCCGCCGCGGACATCGCCGCGCGGTCGGCGGCCTCGTCTCCGGTCAGCCGCACCGGGCGCAGCCGCGGACCGAACCGGTCGGCGAGGAGGTCGAGCGCGGCCTGGTTGCGGCCCGGGGCGACCACGCGGCCCGCTCCCAGCGCGAGCGCGACCGCGACCGCGCTGCTGCCCAGGTTGCCGGTGGCCCCGCTGACGAGCAGGGTCTCGCCGGCTGCGAGCCCGCCTGCCAGCAGCCCGCCGTAGGAGATGGTGTGCACGGTGAGCGCGGCCCAGCGGGCCGGGTCGTCCCCTGCCACGCCGGGCAGCGGGAAGACGTTCTCCGTCGGAACCCGCATCCGCTCGGCGAACGCACCGTCGCGCAGGTGGCGGGCGAGCCTCGCGCCGCCCTCGCCGCGCGAGCTCCAGCCCTGGAGCGTGATGTCGGGCGTCAGGGCGTCGTCGCGCGAGCGCACCGTCGAGTCGCACCACACCAGGTCGCCAACGCGCAGCCGGGTGGCGTCCGGGCCGACGTGGACGATCCGCCCCACGCCGCCGACACCGGGCACGACAGGAGGGACGAGGGGGTAGTTCCGCTTGCCACTGAAGACTTCGGCCGCATAGGGCGCCACGCTGGCGGCGAGTACCTCGACCACCACCTCGCCGCCCCCGGCCTCGGGGTCGGGCACCTCCCGCACCGTGAGCGGGGCGCCGAACTGCGTCAGAACTGCTGCTCGCACGTGATGACCTCCATGTTTGTCCGTGTCTGTGGGAGCCTGCGGGATCGACACTAGGAGTTGGGCGAGCATGCGGGAAGCGATGATCTGGCATCCGTGGTATGCGTAGGCCGCATGGACATCTCCAGTGCGGGACTGCGGGTCCTGCGGCAGATCGCCGAGTCCGGCAGCTTCACCGCGGCGGCTGCCCGACTCGGCTACACGCAGTCGGCCGTCTCACGCCAGGCCGCAGCCCTCGAACGCAGCGTGGGCACCACCCTGTTCGAACGCCGCCCGGACGGCGTACGGCTCACCCCCTCCGGCCTCACCCTGCTGCGGCACGCCCATACGGTCCTGGCCTCGCTCGCAGCGGCCGAGCGTGAGCTCACCGGCACCGTCCCGCGGACCGAACTGGTGCGGCTCGGGGCAGTCCCGAGCGCGGGCGCGGCGATCCTGCCCGCCGCACTCGCACACCTCGCGACGGCCGGCCCGCAGATCACGGTCACCACCCGCGAGGGCACCACGCCCACCCTGATCCGGGCGCTGCGCGCGGGCTCGCTCGACCTCGCCGTGCTCACGTCCCGCCCACCTCACCGGCCCTTCGACGGCGACGCGCCGCGCCTGCACATCGAGACCGTCACAAACACCGAACTGGTCGTGGCGGTGCCGTCGACCGGAGAGTTCGCCGGACGCACCACGGTGCACGTCGACGAGCTGGTCGACGCCGCGTGGATCGCCACCCCGTCATCGAGCTCCGAGCCGCTGCTCGGCGTCTGGCCCGGCCTGCCCGGACGGCCTCGCGTCAGCCACTCCGCGCGCGACTGGCTGACGAAGCTCCAGCTGGTCGCCGGCGGCTTCGGCGTGACGACGGTGCCGTCCCGGTTCTCACCGGTGCTGCCACCCGGGGTGAACCTGCTGCGCGTCGACGGCGCACCCCCCGAGATCCGCAGGGTGCTCGTGGCGCGCCTCCCCGGCCACCCCGCCCCGGCGATCACGGCCGTCACCCGAGCGATCACTTCGACCGCCTGAACCGCATCTTCTACCGCGAAGAAGACGACATCTGGATCCGCGTACTGGAACTACCCGACGGCCGCGATCACGACAACAAGGGAACCGAGATCTGGTCGGGTCAGCTCGACGTGGACGGGCTTGCCCGCGCCGTGATCCGTTGCTTCGACGAGGCCGTGCGGAACTACGGTGAAAGCGGCTACTGTCGTCGTTCAGTGAATCTGCGTAGTTGTCGCGTCTGTGGCCTGGCGCTGTGCAGATTGATTGGGCGGGATAACGGCCTGTTGATGCATTGATTCTGCGCAGGGTGTATGGCGTGTGACCCACGTGAGCTGCAGCGTTGTCGGCTCTGCATCTGACTGTGCAGGTTGTTTGGGTGGTGCGCGGTTTTGCTGGTCCTTGGTATGTGTTGCCTGCTGGCAGTGGTCTTGAAGGGGGAGGGGTTGCTGGTCTGGTGGTGTGGCAGGGGGGCGCAGTGTGTCTTCGCTCAACCTCATTGCGACCGTTGTACAGGGGCTGATTGGGTACGGGGTGCGTCGCGGTTACCGTGACCACTGGCGTGAAAGGGTGGCCCGCAGATCCCGCCCGGGTGTTCGCTCTGGCTGCCTGCCCGTGAGACGGATGACCGGCTGGAGGCCTTTGTGACGAGCCCTGACCTGTCCCGCGGAGCTCGTCTGGCCGCTCATGCGGCCGTTTCCGCACAGTTGGCGCTGTGCAGCGATCGGGAGCTGCGTGACGTCGTGGACGCTGGCACACCAGTCGGTGCCGGTATCGGCGGGCAGACGGTTCTGCTGGAGGTCGAGGGAACGCCGGTTTTCGTCAAGCAGATCCGGCTGACCGATCTGGAGCGACAGCCGAGATTCGTTCACTCCACGGCGAACCTGTTCGGGCTGCCCGTCTTCTGCCACTACGGCATCGGCCGGATCGGCAGCCCGGGGTTCGGGGCCTGGCGTGAGCTGGCCGTGCACACGATGACGACGAACTGGGTGCTCTCGGGGGACTACGACGGTTTCCCTCTGCTGTATCACTGGCGCCTACTGCCGGACTCGGGCCAGCCGCTTTACGAGGAACTGGCCGATGTGGAAAGCGCAGTGGCCTATTGGGGAGGCGGAGCGGAGTTCCGCAGTCGGCTCGAGGGTTTGCGGGATTCCTCGGCGAGCATCGTGCTGTTCCAGGAGTACATCCCGCAGACCCTGCATGACTGGCTGGGTACCCAGGTCGAGGCCGCAGGCGAGGAAGCCGAACGGGCCTGCGCGATGGTGGAGAAGGAACTTCAAGCTGGCATCTCGTTCATGAACGCCCGCGGGCTGCTCCACTTCGACGCCCACTTCCAGAACATCCTCACCGACGGCCGACGCCTCTTCTTCGCCGACTACGGCCTCGCGATCTCCTCCCGCTTCGAACTCGCTCAGGATGAAACCGACTTCTTCGCCGACCACCGCACCTACGACCAGGCCTACGCCGTCACGCATCTGGTGAACTGGCTGGCGGTCGCCTTGTACGGCTACAACCCGGACGAACGCAGGGCGTTCATCCGCAGCTGCGCGGCGGGCCAGCCTCCCCAGGATGTTCCAGCGGGCATCGCGAAAACCCTGACGCGTCACGCGCCGGTCGCCGCGGTGATGGGTGATTTCTACTGCCAATTCCAGCAGACGAGCCGAATAGTTTCTTACCCGTTGGAAGCGCTCCGCCGAACCATCGGCCGTGGCTGGTAGCCGAGTTCGGTGAGTTCGGCGGTGCAGGGAGTCGAAGACATGCGTGCGGTGTGGTGGCGGTAGGCCCTCTGGCTGTGCCGGTCGCGTGGGGCGGGCCCGATGAAACGGGAGAGGTCTTCGGGGTAGTGGGCAGGGTCTTTCAGCCAGGGCTGCTCGAGGAGTTCGGCGATCACGGCATGGAGAGGATGAGACTGACCGGGTCGTGTGCGCAGGTAGCGGGCGGTGGGGCGGTGTTCGAACAGACGGGCCAGGGCGATGGTTTCGGGGTAGGTGATGGCCTCGCGTGCCAGGACGGACCACAACAGCGGATCGTGAGTGTCGCGTGGGGCGAGGCGTTCGGCGCGTTCGCTCCAGAGGCGTTCGGTCGGGGGTGCGTGGCGGCGCCAGTGTTCGGTAATCCGGGCCGCCTGGGCGATGACGTCGTCGGCATCCGGCCCCCACCGGCGCACCAGCCGCTGGTGGGCGTAGCGCGCCTGCACGATCTCAAGGGCGCCATGGAGCAGTACATGAGTGTGAGTGACGGGCACGCCCTGCAAGGTGTGCGGGCCCAGTGCCCAGGTCCGGTGCCGCCCGCACACGAGCCGGTCGTGGGGGAGGTAGCGCCAGACAGGCTGCGTCGTGCCGGTGCGGGCAATGGTGCAGTGCGGGCATCCGATAACGGCCGGCAGATCGGAAGGGCGCCAGGCGCCGCCAGGGCGAGCTCCGGCGGTGGGGCGGCGGCCACGGCTGCCCTCGTGGTCTTTCCAGCAGGGCAGCGCACGGGCGAGGTGCTCGCCGGGGATGCCGGTGTACTGGCTGATGCGCTCCCGTGCTGCGGCGTTGAGGTAGAGCTCGGTTACGGAGTGCGGCCCGAGGCGGTCTTCACGGGGGTAGAGCTTGGGCCGGTAGATCCGCAGTGAGCCCAACAGCTCCTGCACCGTGAGGTGGTGCGCTCCGGCGAGCCGGCCGATGAACGAGGCGTTCGTCTCGAAGGCGAGGGGCCGCACCCTGAACAGCGCTCGGGGCGTGTGCTCGGGCCGTGTGCGCGGCATGTCAGCGCCGCCTGCCGGGCCGGGATGCTTCCTCGGCCAGCTCGTCGAGATCGATCTCCTCGAGCAGCGCCTTGGTGATCTTCTCGGTGCCGTCGAGGATCGCGGCGATCGCTGCTTCCCGTACCAGGGCGGACAGGCTGCCGATCCGTCCGCCGGTGCGCAGGTGCAGATACGGGGCGTGCCGCACCAGCGCCCCTGTGCGGTGGGCGTTCAGGCGCAACGCCTCGTCCATGCCTTTGATCAGCCCCTCCCACGCCACGCGCTGCGCGGTACTGCCGTGGCCCAGGGGCGGGTTGCGGACGGTCTTGAACCGGCCGGCGAGCTGCGCACCACGGGGCCCGGTCAACAGCGGTGAGGAGTCGAGTGCGACGCCGGCGTAGACGAACGTCGCGGGGATACGTTCGCTGAGGTGCTTCATCTGATCCGACGTCTCGGCGCCGTTGCGCGTACGGGTGTTGAGGAGATGGACGTCGTCGACCAGGACGAGCCGGGTGCCGAGCTGGTGCAGGGCGGCGCAGACGATGTCGGTGATGCGGGCCTGGTTCATGGTCGTGGTCAAAGGCAGGTCGAGGAACCGAGCCAGTTCGGACACCAGCATCTTCGGTGTCGCGGCCGGCGGCACCGACAGGAACACGACCGGCAGGTGCTCATCGCGTCCGCTGTGCCGGTCCCGTTCGGCCAGGTGGAAGGACCGGCCGAGCTGCTGCAGGGTAGTGGTCTTGCCCGTAGTGGGCGGCCCGGAGACCAGCAGCCCACGCCGCGCGGTGCCGTTGTGCCGCCGGTTGAGGATCATCAACCGGCGCAGCGTAAGGGAGACCTTGGCCATGGTGGGGGTGGACAGGACCACGAACCGGGAGTGGTAGTCCAGGCGTTCCTCCTCGCTGAACGGGCCGGGCCCGGGCAGGCACGGCGGGTCGGCATCAATGAACCGCATCCACTCGTGCCAGGTGCTCGGTGCGGAGTACGGATCATCGCGTGCCTCCGCAGCATCGGCTGCTACCACTGCTGCGCCTCCTGACGGGCATCGAAGATGTCCCAGGCTCCGACCGCCTTTCCCGCAGCGACACTGCCGCCGTCCTCGTCACCGTCCGGGACCTGCTCGCCCAGGTCGTCCGGCCCCGCCTGGGCAGCCCGCCCGCGTGCCCCTCCGTGCCCTGCCGGGCGCCCGTGCACAGACGTGTCCTCCTCGGCCCCTTCGACGCCACCAGCGCCCCCGGTGACCTCGTCGAGGACGCCAGGGACACGGTCGGCTTCGCCCTGAGCGTTCATGGCACGGCGCAGGAGCTCATCGAGCCGGCGGGCGAGGTGTTCCTCGTGCTCGGCCCGGTCCGCGCGCCGTTCGGTCACACGGCGCATGTGCCGCCACATCGCGTCGGTGAACGGCCTCGACACCAGCCCCTGATGGATCCACCCGACCTGCTCCCAGCCATCGGGCAGCCGTACCCAGCAGTGCCATGGCTCGTACGGGTTGTGGTGGACCTCCCACTTGCCGTCCGCGGCGGTGGAGCGGTGCCGGTGCCCGTTCAGTGCGGGCCCGTCGTAGGTGCGGTGCGCGAAGCGGATACCTTCGTCTCCGATCGCGCACCGCCTGGAGGGCAGCAGCTCGATCCAGTCGGCCCCGTTCAACGGGACGGGAACATACCCCGTGATGCCGATCAGCGCGGCCCACATTTCGTTCGGGGTGAGCGTCAGACGCGGCATAAGTGGATGGCGTAGCCGCTCATGCCGCCTCTCCTGCCAGCCGCAGACGATCCACTCGTCCAGGAGATCCTGCAGCTGCGACAGCGTCCAGCACGCCTCGTCCTCCACACGGCTGCCGCGCGCTGCAACGCTGTTGCCGGTGTACCCGGCGACGTACTGGGCGAACAGGGTGCCGATCGAACCAAAGCCCCGCTCCACATGGCCCTTGGCGTGCCCGGACGCCGGGGGACAGGGCTGGACCGAGATCCCCAGATGTTCGGCGGACGCCAGAAAGCAGCGGGAGACGAACACCCTGCCCTGGTCGATGACAACCGTGGACGGCCAGATCACCGGTCGGGCCGCCGCACCCTGCATCCGCGCATCGATGGAGACAAGCCGCTGGTAGGGGATGACGGAGGCGGCCATGGACAGATACTCGGGCCAGCCGGGCCGCATCGGCTGCGGCACCAGTGTCTGCGCCAGCAACACGGCCGCATCCACCGCCTTGGTGCCCTTCGGCCGCAGCACGGCCGCGGTGATGCTGCGCGTGGCCACGTCCACCGCCATCGTCAGCTCCGGCCGCCGCGCCTGTCCGTCCTCACACACCGCCATCACGTCCAGCAGGGTGCTGTCCATCATCACCAACTCCCCAGGCCGCGCCGCGACAGTCGGCGTGAACACCGGCACCGGCCTCGAGACCCGACGCCGCTCACCTGCAGCCGTCAGCGCCAGCCCCTCCCGCTCGGCGACCGCCCGTACCAGCCGGTTGAACGTGGAGGCCGGCGGTACCGCCACCGCCCCCGGCCCGTGCTCGTCCTCCAACGCCCAGGCCACCTGCCGCCGCAGCCGGCTCAACGTCCCACTGGCACGCCCCTGCTGCTCCGTCAGTGCCCGCACGATCGCGGCCACCACCCGCGGATCCGCCCGCCCGAACACCGACCGCTCCCGTGTGAAACGGCCATCGACCAGCCCCCACACCCCCTGCTCGCGGTAGCGGGCCCGCATCCTGCGCACCGTCGCCACACTGACGGGTCCCCCGGCCGCAGTCAGCTCGGCCGTCTTGGCCGCCTCCCGCTCGGCCAGCCCGTACACGGCCGGGTCGTACCCAGCCCGAGGCGCCTGATGACGGCACCGACCGGGATACCCGCTCTCGACCTCCAACACGTGCCGCTCCCAGGCCAGAGCCTTCTCCCGCACCGCCCCATCAAGCCCGTCCAACGGCCCATGGACCGGCGCCCGCCGCGACCGCGGTTGGTCCAACACGGCGAAGTCCCGCGCGCCCAGCACCTGGGTGAGCAGCAGCACCTGCACACCCACCCCCTCCTCGGTGACCAGCCGACACCGCGGCCCGTCCAGTCCCGCCAGGACATGCACGCCGTCCTCGAACCGAACCCGGTCCCCGACCTCGACGACACCCGCCGGCCGCTTCACCGCCCCGCCCCCTTCTGCCGACCGACCGGCACAGCACCCACCACAGACCCCTCACCCAGCGGACTGCCCCAGTCCGTCCTCAACAGGCCGTGCCACAGCCCGTGATAGACGCCCGGCAGCGTTGCGACGGGGTCCCCGAGCCGCCCCGCCCCCTCCACCAACGCAACCGGCTCGACGAACGCACCACGCAAACGCACAGGAGAGATCCCGACCGCACACCGGGGATGCCGATACCCCGACAACCACCGCACATTGGCCACGACCACCGGATCAACAACGCCCGCGAACCGGTGCTCCCACCCCACCTCCCGTGCGCATGCCCCCACCACCCGCGCCCTGCCGACCAGCCGCTCAGAAGGCCCACCCCGCCCGGGGCAGTCCACCCAGTGCATGCCGCCCCCGACCACAGCCACGACCAAATCAGGAGCATGAGCCACCACCCGGCCCCGCTGCTCCCAGGCGAACTCCACCGGCCGGCAGGCCAGGCCGACCACCTGCGGATCCTGATCCAGCATCATGACCGCGTCCCGCATCGCCGCACTGCCGTACCCGACCAGACGGCCCGTGGTCGCCGACCACCACCATCCCGGGGCCAACCGGCGCCCCCGCCGCAGCGGGTAACTGCGCACGACCGAGCGGTCCAAGGGGCTCAGTTCCTCGACCGCCGCCCGCCACGGCCGTTCCACCATGACCCCGTCGGCCCCTACATACCGGACGCTCACATGACGCGGATGCATCCCACCCCCTGCACCGAATCCCGAGGCCCACTGCAGGAGGGCCTCTCCACCCAGTGAAGACTGTGAGGTTCGGGGGAGACGCCACTGGTGTGTTCGGGTTTTCGTGCCACTGATGT